>CAMIYN010000017.1 GCA_946403075.1 uncultured Lachnospiraceae bacterium
AATATGCGCGAGTGGCTTAGTGGTATAGCGTCTCCTTGCCAAGGAGAAGGTCGCGGGTTCGACTCCCGTTTCGCGCTTTCCCAAATGTTGGGGGTTAAGATATAAACATCTTGACAAAAATAAAAAGTATAGTATAATATTAATCAATTATTAGTGTAGGAGGATTACTATGAAAAAAAGAATAATGAGCTTGTGCATAGCATTAGCATTAGTATTCGTAACAGCATTCAGTTCAGTGGCTGCAAGCAGAGGAGTTATTGAGTTATCTGATTTTAGAAGATTTCAAGAATTAGTTAGCGAGACTCGTGGAAAGAATGCTAAGATTGTTAATTATGAGCATTTAGCAAATGGCGAGTGGATGGTTCGTTTGAAAGTAAGAGATGATAATGACAAAGGTGATCAATGTGAAGGAGATTTTAGAATATCTTACTCAGCAACTGCTCCTGATAAGTTTAGCCCATATAACAATCTTCCATGTTGGTATTGGTTTGGATTATTTGATAATACAAACAATATCTGTGGCTATGCTATCGCTGTAAGAGAGTATCAAGCAATGGTTGGACAAAAATACAATTTTGCTCAAGCGGACAATTATCAAATTCCAGAATTACAATAATTTAGTAATTCTTTATATAAAAAACCCATTAGTATATACTAATGGGTTTTTTATTGTCATAATATTGATTTATTTTTATTAATATATTATTATAGAATAATTAAGAGAGGTATATATGATTATTTATTATGGAGAATTAATAGGGACTTGTATGTATATATTTATAGGTTTATCTATAGTATTTGCAACAGTTTTTGAAAAAGAGAGTATAGGGAAGAAAGTGTTGATTTCACTTGGATGGGCTCTATCCTATTTTTTACCAAGTATAGCATTTGGAGAGGTTTCAGGTCCACATTTAAATCCAATGATTACAATTTCTCTTGTGACAATAAAGAAATTTGAGAGAAGGTTTATGTGGGGATATATGATAATGCAAATTGCGGGCTCAATACTTGGATTGTTATTATTTAATATTATAAATAGAGATAAATTAAAAAAAATCAATAAATTTCAAGCTATGGAGATTTATAGTATGATAGATGAAGGGATTGTAAAAACAATAATAAATGAGTTTTTAGCTTCATTTTTTACTATGTTTTCTATTTTGAGTATAGCACAGGTTTTTGGAATCAGTGTAGAAATAATATATATATATGTAATTGCAATAATGTTTGTTGTAGGGCTTGTATTTGACTATAGAGTGGTTTCAACAAACCCAATAAGATTTATTTGTCCGCATACATTTTTTATGTTATTTTATGAGATAAAACAAACAAAAAATCAAAAGGGAAAAAAGAGAAGTAAAAAAAATAATATTGCAATTAATTATTTAATACATATAGTAATACCAATTATTTCTGCAGTTTTAGGAGCTATGGCATACAATTATCTACCTTGGAGTTCTGCTATGCTTCATCAATAAGAGGATAAGGGCTCGTGGTACTTCGCCCCTACGAACCTTGGAGTTCCGCTATGCTTCATCAATAAGGAGGGTTTATGTTTAATAAAAAACAAGTTAAAATAATATCGGCAGTTATAGCAATTATATTAGTAGCAGCTATGATTTTGCCATCTATACTTGTGCATTTTATTGGTTAAGAGTTAATGGATGATATTAGTATTGTTGTTATAGGATTTATAGGAATAGATGGAACAAAAATTTTGTTAGAGAAAAAAAAAGAAAATCTTTTATCAAGATTTTCTTTAAATTTTTTACAAGAAAAAATTTATAATTTAGATAAAATAGAAAAAGTAACTAAAAATTTTGATTTTATAAATTTTAAAAAAAATAAATTTTTGTTTAAAGATGTTAATGATGAGCGAACGATTTATGAGATAAAGAAAGGTGGATTTTTGTCATCGCTATGGATGGCAGCAGAAAGTGTAAAATCGGGATTAGAGTATGAATTATTTAAAGTACCAATTTTGCAAATAACCATTGAAGTTGCTGAATTTTTTAATATAAATCCATATAGATTATATAGTAATAATGCATATATAGTATTTACAAATGACAAAAAAGAATTATTTGAAAAATTTTATAATGAATATGGGGAATATTTAGATTTATTTCCTATAATGGAGATTGGAAAATTAAAAAAAATAAAAAGCCGTAGAAGAATAGATTCAGATGCAATGGCATTTTTAACAAAAGATTATAAAGATGAAATAGATAAAGTAATTGAAAAATATACTAAGGTCAAATAAATATATATATGAATAGTAATAATCGACAAATTGATATGTTAAATGGTGGACTATTTAAAAAGATGTTGTTTTTTGCTATACCGATAGGGTGCAGCAATATTTTGCAACAGCTTTTTAATAGTGCTGATGCTGCTGTGGTGGGTCAGTTTGCAGGGAAAGAAGCACTTGCAGCAGTAGGGGCAAATGGAGCAATAGTTAGTCTACTAGTAAATTTATTTGCAGGAATGTCGGTTGGAGTAAATGTAGTTTTAGCAAATTATATAGGTTCAAAAAATAATGAAAAGATAAAAGAACTAATCAATAGTATCATACCACTTGGATTTGTAGTGGGAATGCTTATAGGAACTTTTGGGATTTTGATATCGAGATTTATGCATAGGATAACAAGCACTCCAAGTGATGTAATAGAACTCGCAATACTATACCTAAGAATTTATTTTGTGGCAATGCCATTTATACTTATCTATAATTATGGTGGTGCAGTATTAAGAAGTAGGGGAGATACAAAAAGACCATTAATTGCTCTATTTATTGGTGGAATTATAAATATAGTTTTAAATTTGATATTGGTAATACAGTTTAAGATGGGAGTAGTAGGTGTAGCAGTAGCAACAGTTATTTCAAATGTTTTTAGTAGTTTTATAGTAATGTATTATCTAAAAAATGAAGTAGAGCCATTTTGTATAGATATAAATTCTTTTAAATTAAAATCCCCACAAATAAAAAAAGTTGTCCGTATAGGCTTGCCTGCAGGAATACAAGGTGCTGTGTTTTCAATATCAAATATAAGCATACAGAGCACAATTAATTCTTTTGGATCACTTGTGATGGCGGGAAGTGCAGCAGCTATAAATTTTGAAAACATAGTTTATTATATGGCATCCGCTTTTGCATCTACTGCTGTAACTTTTGTGAGTCAAAATTTTGCCGCTAAAAAATTTGATAGGTGTAGAAAAATATTTTTGGAATGTATGATTATGAGTGTGGTAGCAAGCATGGCCGGGGGAATATTGTTTTTTATATTTTCAAAAGAAATACTTGGATTGATAACAAAGGATATGGATGTAATGGTAGAAGCAACAAGAAGGATACAAATAGTTACAATACCAATTTTTATAGCAGCATTTTATGAGGTGCCAGGAGGGGCACTTCGTGGAATGGGGAAATCTGCAATACCAGCAATTATTGTCTTATTTGGAACTTGTATTTTTAGATTGGTTTGGGTATCAACTGTATGTATGTATTTTCATAGAGTAGAAATAGCATATATGATATATCCAATTTCGTGGACAGTGACTGCGATAATAACTTTCATAGTTTATTTTAAAGTGATAAAAAAAGCATATGTAGAATCCTAATGATAAATTTTGCGAGCCCGTAGTAAGACAGTAGAGTTAGTCGTAGGGGCGAAGTACCACGAGCCCGTTTTTGATATTTTAATGATAAAAAATTTTACAATGTTTATATTTGATTTTAAATCTTTTGTTTTAAAAGTTAAATATAAAAAATTAAATTTAGGAGAAAAAATGGAAAAAGAAAAATTTAAAAAAGACATAAAACTTATTTCAAGAACTGAAAAATATAAAGGGAATATTTTAAAAGTATATGAAGATAAAGTTGAAATAAATGGGAAAATCACACACTTTGATTATATTGAAAATTTTTCTGCTGTAGGAATTTTGCCAATATTGAGTGATGGTAAAATCGTTTTAGTTAGACAATATAGACTTGCAGTAGATGACTGGACACTTGAAATCCCTGCTGGAAAACTTGATGTAAAGGGAGAAGAGATACTAGATTGTGCAAAGAGAGAATTAGAAGAAGAGACAGGTTATAAAAGTGATAATATGGATTTTTTGGTATCTTTAAATTCCTCTGTTGCTTATTGGAAATCAAGAATACATATATTTATTGCAAAAGATTTGTATAAGGGAAATAAGAAAAATGATGATACGGAAGAAACAATTTGCGAAGTTTATACAATGGATGAATTAAAAAAAATGATTTATGAAGGGATTATATATGATAGTAAAACAATAACTTCGATACTTTTATATGATGGAAAAGGAAAATAAATGTTGAGAATCGATGATTTAGAAATAAGGGGATATAAAATATATCAAGACACTGATAAGTTTTGTTTTGGGCTAGATGCAGTAATACTTGCAAATTTCATTTTAAGTGAAGAAAAAAAAGATTTTTATATGATGGATTTGTGCACTGGAAATGGGATAATTCCATTTATTACATATGCAAAAAGAAATGTTGATGTAAAAATAATGGGAATAGATATTGACAAAGAACAAATCAATCTTGCAAATAAGTCTATAGAAATAAATAAAAAAATTGATAAAAAAATCAATAGTGATATTCAATTTTTAAATGGTGACATAAATGATATGGTGTCTATAGATAGTTATTATAATTTCAAAACTAAATTTGATGTAGTGAGTTGCAATCCACCATATATAAAAAAAGGAAGTGGGATAGAAAATGAGAATTCAAAATTGAATTATGCAAAACATGAAATATATATAAATTTTGAAAAAATATGTGAGATTACAAATTTTTTATTAAAGTCAAATAAGAGTTTTTATATAGTGCATAGGTCAGATAGATTATCAGAAATTTTTAGGATTTTAAAAAAAAATAATTTGGAGCCCAAAAAAATACAATTCATATATCCAAACATAAATAAAAAATCTAATTTAGTTTTAATCAAGGCAACAAAAAATGCAAGAGAGGGGATAATTGTAAAAGAACCGATAATCGTTTTTGATGAAAATGGTGAATTTACAAGTAAAGTATTAAAAATATATGGGAAATAGAGCAAATGTAATTTCTGTTTGTGGAGCAGGTGGAAAAACCACAAAGTGTATAGAACTTGCAGTTGGGTATGCAAAAAAAAATAAAAGTGTAGTTATAACAACAACCACAAATATGCAAAAAAAATTAATAATTTCAAATTTTGATAGAAATTTGTTTTATAAATCTTTAAATCCTATATCTGCAAGAATAGCAATCAAGAATATAAAAAAAGGAAAAATATTTTTTGTAGGGGAAATAGAGAATAATGATAAAATAAAATCTATTAGTGAAAGTGATTATAGAAAGTTGTGTAATATATTTGATGTAATAATAGTGGAGACTGATGGAAGTAAGTGGATGCCACTTAAAATTCCAAGAATAGAAGAAAAAAAAGGATATAATGATAAAAATGAGTTTGTTTTTTATGAGCCAATAATACCTGAGAATACATCAAAAATTATTGTAGTATATGGGAAACAAAGCATAGGTAGAAAATTAAAAACAGTGTGTCACAGATTTGGTGAATTAAAATATAAATTGAAAAATATTAATATGAAGCTTAATGGGGACACAATAGTGACAGAGAAAATAATAAGAAGTATGGCAAATGCATTTTATATAAAACCAATAAAACAAAATTTTAATGTTCCAATAGAATTGTATTTATCAGAGCTTAATAAAATTAAAAAAAATTATAAAAAAATTTCTTTTGTCCTATGTGGGGCAGGCTTATCAAATAGATATGGCAAGAACAAATTACTTGAAACAATAGATGGTAAAAAACTTTATGAAATAGAACTTATAAAAATAGAGATTGCAAAAAAAAATCTAATTAAAAAAATAAAAAAAGATTTTAAAAAGAAAATAGATATAGATGTAATATTTGTGTTAAATGAAAAACAGATTGAAGATAATTTGAGAAAAAAATATAAAGATGTAAAAATAGTCCTAAATGATTTGCAAGAAAAAGGGCTATCACATAGTATAAAACTTGGTGTCACATACAATAAAAATGTGGATGCTATTTGCTTTTTTAATATGGATATGCCATCTCTAACAAGTAAATCAATAGAAAATATGATTTTTAATTTTTTGTGTAGTGATAGAGAAATTGCTGCTATGCATGACACAGAAAGCATCAAGAACCCTGCAATATTTTCAAAAAAATATTTTAGAGAAATTTTAAAGCTGTGTGGGGATAGAGGTTGTAAAGAAATAATTAATAAAAATCTATATGATTTATATGTGTATCATATAGATAAAGAAGAGACAATAGATATTGATACAAAAAATGATATGAAAAAATATTCTAATTTAAATACTTATGTTATGAAGATGATAAAATAAAAGTATAAAATTTTGATAAGTTTTTATAGGATAAGAGTTGTTTATAGGTATTTTTTTATTGCATTTTATGTTTAAATTGTTATAATTAAACAATGAGTGATTTGAAAATAGAGCAATATGAGTATATAGAAAAATTAAAAAGAATTGTTAAAAATAATTATTTAGAGACACCATCATTTTGTGTAGTAACATTTGGATGTCAAATGAATGCTAAAGATAGTGAAAAGCTAGCAGGTATACTTGAACTTGTTGGTTTTAGGGAAATTATTGACGAAAATGCTGCTGACATTGTGATATTTAATACTTGCACAGTGAGAGAAAATGCTAACAATAGACTCTATGGCAGAATAGGTCAATTAAAAACAAGTTTTTATAAAAATGAAAATAAAATAATTGGTATTTGTGGTTGTATGATGCAAGAAAAAAGTGAAGTGGAGTATGTGAAAAAAAAATATCCATATGTGAAATTAATTTTTGGGACTTTTAATCTATTTAAATTCGCAGAGATTTTATATGAAGTTATTTCAAAAGATAAAAAAGTATATGAAGTAATAGATAAACCGATAGAAATAGTAGAAAATTTACCAATGAAAAATAAATATAGTTTTAAATGTGGTGTAAATATAATGTATGGCTGCAATAATTTTTGTTCGTATTGTATTGTGCCATATGTTAGGGGTAGAGAGAGAAGTAGAAATGCTGATGATATAATAGATGAAATAAAACTACATATTAAAAATGGTGTAAAAGAAATAATGCTTCTCGGTCAAAATGTAAATTCATATGGAAATGATTTGAAAGATGAAAAATGTAGTTTCAAAGATATTTTGTTAAGAGTATCTAATATAGAAGGATTATATAGATTAAGATTTATGACATCACACCCAAAAGATTTTTCTTATGATTTGATAGATGTGATAAAAAAGAGTAAAACAATATGCAAACATATACATTTACCAGTTCAGTCAGGCAGCAACAAGATACTTAATAGTATGAATAGAAAATATACAAGAGAACATTATCTTGATATTATTAATCATATAAAAAGTGAAATAGAAAATATAAGTATAACCACTGACATCATAGTGGGATACCCAACTGAAACAGAAGATGATTTTAATGATACTATTGATTTGATAAAGCAAGTAGAATTTGATTCTGTATTTACATTTAAATATTCAAAGAGAGAAGGGACAAAAGCTGCACTTATGGATGGACATATTGCTGATGATATAGTAAGTAAAAGGTTTGATAGGCTTTTAGAAGTTGTAAGAGAAATCGCAGATAAGAAAACTAAACAATATATAGGAATAGAGAGTGAAGCATTAATAGAAGATATAGAGATAGATAAAAAAATGTTCGTTGGTAGATTAGATAATAATTATCTAGTGTATTTTCCAATGAGTAAAAAAAATATAGGGGATGTAGTGCGGGTTAGACTTAAAGAAGCACATAATTTTTATTTTGTAGGAGAAGAGATTGTTTAAATATGGATTATAATGAAATATTAAAAGAAAAAAATTTATCTCCTATGATGAGACAATATTTAAATTCTAAATTGTCTTTTAGTGATTGTTTATTGTTTTATAGAATAGGTGATTTTTATGAATTATTTTATGATGATGCAGACATTGCTTCAAAAGAATTGGAGATAGCATTAACAAGTAAAGATTGTGGACTAAACGAAAAAGCTCCAATGTGTGGAGTGCCATACCATGCTGCTAATTTTTATATAAATAAACTTGTAGAAAATGGTCATAAAGTTGCAATAGCAGAACAAGTAGAAGACCCTAAACTCGCAAAAGGAATAGTAAAAAGAGAAGTAATAAAAATTGTGACACCAGGCACAGCACTTTCTGATGATTTGAGTGTAAATAATCTAAATAATTATATATTTTCAATTTTTTATGATGTAGAAGGATTTTCGATATCAATAGTTGATTTTTCAACAGGTGAGTTTTATATTGCTAGTTTCAAAAAAGAAAAAAATGTTATAGATTTGATTGATAGATTTAGACCAAGAGAGATATTATTTAATCAAATCATACTTATGTCAAATATTGATATAGAAGATTTGAAAAATAAATTTGGATTTGTATATACAATTCGTGAACAAGAAAATTATGATTTGGAAATAATAAAAAAATATGAGCACTTAAAAAAGTTAATTGAGACTATAGATAGTGAAAAAATGCTTGAATCATATGGAATCAAGATGTCGATAGTATCAATTTATAAATATATAGTAGATATGCAAAAGATAGAGCCTGTGCAATTTGAAAAAATCATATGTTTCACTTATCTTGAAACTATGTATTTAGATTCATTTACAATTAGAAATCTTGAATTAGTCGAAACAATGAGAAATAAAGAAAAATATGGTTCTCTTTTATATATTCTTGACAAAACAAAAACGGCAATGGGACTTAGGCTTTTAAAAAATTGGATACTTGAACCATTAAATAATAAATATGAAATAGTGGTTAGACAAGATGGTATTAAAGAGATTATTAATAGTCCTATTGATATAAATGAAATTAATAAATTATTAATTGAAGTGTATGACATAGAGAGATTATTTACAAAAATGGCAGTGGGAGCAGCAAATCCAAGAGATTTAATTTCTTTTAGAAATTCAATAGTAGTGTTGCCATATATTTTTAAAATAATAGAAAAATACAAATCAGTTTTTTTTGAAAATATTAATAAAGATTTTGACGATTTATCTGATATTTGTGAACTCATAAAAAATTCTATAATGGAAGAGCCACAAGTTTTAATAAGAAATGGTGGCATTATTAAAGATGGATATAATGAAGATGTTGATAAATT
Organism: uncultured Lachnospiraceae bacterium; assembly: GCA_946403075.1. GTDB lineage: Bacteria > Bacillota > Clostridia > Lachnospirales > Lachnospiraceae > UBA3633. The sequence continues at coordinate 9,251 of CAMIYN010000017.1, forward strand.
TAGAGAGAGTAAAATAAAAGGAAAAGAGTGGATAGCAGAACTTGAAGAGAGAGAAAAAACCAAAACTGGTATAAAAAATTTAAAGATTAAACATAGCAGAATGTTTGGATATTTATTTGAAATAACAAATATCTATAAAGGCGAAATACCAGAATATTTTATAAGGAAGCAAACTCTTTCAAATGCAGAGAGATACACTACAAAAGAGTTAGAGGAATTGCAAAGTGTAATATTAAATGCAGATGAGAGATTATCACAAATTGAATATGATTTATTTAATGAAGTAGTAAAAAAAATTGTAGATAATGCAAATAGGATAAAAAAAGTAGCAGGAGTAATTGCAAAAATTGATGTAATAAATTCTTTATCAAATGTGAGTTTAAAAAATCATTATGTTTGTCCTCTTATAAATGATGAAGGGGTTATCGATATAAAAAATGGAAGACATCCAGTAATTGAAGTTATAGGAAGTGATGATTTTGTATCAAATGATACTATATTAACAAATGAAAATCATATAGATATTATTACAGGGCCTAATATGGCAGGAAAATCTACTTATATGAGACAAGTTGCTATTATTACTTTGATGGCACATATGGGGTGTTTTGTTCCAGCAGATAGTGCAAATATAACATTAGTAGATAGAATATATACAAGAGTGGGTGCAAGTGATGATTTGACAAGAGGACAATCAACATTTTTAGTTGAAATGAGTGAAATGGCAAATATTATAGATAATGCAACCAATAAATCTTTGGTAATACTTGATGAGATAGGTAGGGGGACAAGCACTTATGATGGATTATCAATTGCTTGGGCGATAGTTGAATATATGAGTGAACATATAAAAGCAAAAACATTATTTGCAACTCATTATCATGAATTATCAGAACTTGAAGGGAAAGTCAGTGGAGTAGTAAATTACCACATTGCTGTACTTGAAGAAAATAATGAGATAGTATTTTTAAGGAAAATAGTTAGAGGGTTTGCAAAAAAAAGTTATGGAATAGCAGTTGCAAAACTTGCAGGGATAAATAATAAAATAATAAAAAGAGCAGGAATAATTTTAAATGAATTGATAGATAATGATGTGAGCAACAAAGACCATGAAAATATTTTTATGCCTATGGATGAAGAAGATGTAGGGGCGAAGCATTGCGAGCCCATTTGCAAGAAAGTAGAGTTAACCGTAGGGGTAAAGCTCCGCGAGCCCAACTCATTAGAGCATCATAGAGATGAAGCTTTTGTGCCTACACACAATAAAGATTTTGAAAAATATAAAAATATATTTGAAAAAATTAAAAGCATAAACATAGAAAACCTGACTCCTATAAATGCATTTATGATATTAATGGGTTTAAAAGAGGAAACTGATGATGAAAATAAAAAATAAACCAATAGTTTTTTTATCTATTTTTTTAATATTAATTATTCTATTTGTAAAAGTTTATTTTTTTAGTAAAATTGATAAGGCAGAGATAAGTTTTTTTGCTTTTGATACAAATGTATTAATTTCTCTATATGAAGAGTCAACAGAAATTGATTATAGTTTATTGCTTGATGATTGTAAAAATATAGTTGATGGATATGAAGATTTGTTTTCAAGAACTTATGAAGATAGTGAGTTATATAAAATTAATAATAGAGAGAATAGTAAAATAGAGTGTAGCATTGATACTGCATTTTTATTTTTTGTATCAAAGAAATTTTATAAAGAGACAAATGAAAAATTTGATATAAGTGTAGGATGCCTTGTAGATGAGTGGACTGATGCGAGAGAAAATGCAATACTACCTACTGAAACAGCAATAAAAACAGCAAAGGAGACTACAAAAAATATAAATTATAATATGACTTTTTTAGATAGTGATGGAGTAGAAAAAAATTGTGATGTAATTTTTGATGAAATTTATGAAAATATTTATAGTGACTATATTGATAAATTAAATGATTTAAAAAATAAAAAAAATTATAAATTTTTTATAGAATTTATAGGTATGTCAAAATATGATTTTGGTGCCATAGCAAAAGGATATGTAGCAGACCAATTAAAATATGAATTAAAAAAATGGAATATTAATGGATTAATAAATTTTGGTGGCAATGTTTTGTGCATAGGAGAAAAACCAAAAAATAAAAAATATAATATTGGTATAAATAAACCTTTTTCAAATGGTGAAGTAATAGGAAAAATTGGATTGGTCGATGAAACGGCAGTAACGAGTGGAGTGTATCAAAGATATGTAGAGATTGATAATAAAATATATAGCCATATACTTGATACAGAAACTGGCTACCCTATAGATAATGAATTATTATCCGCTACTGTTGTTTGCAAAAATTCTATTGTGGCAGATGTCTTATCAACTACTTTTATGATTTTAGGGATTAAGGAGAGTGAAATATATGTTGATGAATTGAGAGATAGTGGAAAAGATGTAAGAGTGTATTTTGTTGATGATAATTATAATTATATAGAGTATTAGAAAAGTAGATAGATTTACGAGATATTGTTTTTATGATTAATGAGAGGTGTAGTTCTAAAGATATTTTTTATAAACAAGAATTTGAAACCAAATTTGTAAAGAAAGTTTTATTTAAGTATTGAAAATAAGTAAATTTATGATACAATGATTTATTATACCCCCATCGCCAAATGGTAAGGCAACGGTCTCTGACTCCGTCATCTTAAGGTTCGAATCCTTATGGGGGTGCTAAAATTTTAAATAGTTATATGAAATTAAAATAGAAAAAATATTACGAGTGGAATTATTATTCTTTATGTAGTCTTAATAATAGTAATCTTATTACTTGCTCCATATTTAAAGAAAGAAAACGCAGAACACATAGGAAGTGCTGGTGAGAAAAAAACATTAAACATAGTGCAGTCAATAAGTAATAGTTTTATAGTATATCAAAATTTGTTTATTCCAAGTTCAAATGGTAAGTATACAGAAATTAACACCGTTCTTATTACTGATAAGTGCATATTTGTAATTGAAACAAAAAATTATAGTGGATGGATATTTGGGAATGAAAAATCAAGATACTGGATGCAAGTATTGTATCAGTGAAAAAATCAATTTTATAATCCGATAATGCAAAATGTAACTCATATTAGATATCTACAAAAGCAGATAGGATATAGAGTTCCTATATTCTCAATAATTGTTTTTTTTAATAGATGCTCATTTAAGAAAATGGATGTTTATAATGATAAAGTTAAAGTGTGTCATTTAAATAATGTATCAAATGTTATTTTAAACATATATGATTCCACTAATTTTGTAATGACAAATGAAGAAATAAATAATATAAATAAAAAATTATCATTATTTGAAAATGCCGATGAAATAATAAAAGAAACACATATCGAACATATAAAGAATCGTTACAAGAAGTATTAGGTGTGAGTAATTTAAAATATGTATGTATATTTTGTATGAAAATGTTTAGATATTAGTGATTCATTAATATTTTATCTACAAAAGATTGACTTTATCAATACGACTTTTTATTGATAAAATATGCACTTTTTTGTATAATATGTTTGTAGGTAGGAAAGTCTATGTAATTGTTTGATTAGAAGAAAACAAGAAGGAGGTTTATATGGCAACTTCAAGTATAACAAAAAACTTTGTAATAGATACAAAAGAGCAAGCAGAAGTATTTGCAGATGCAATTGAAGAATCTTATCAAGAGTCATTATCAAAAAGAAATAAGTTAGTAAATGTAATGGATTTATATGGCAATGACGAAGATATGAATAAACTAAAAAAAAGATGGTGCATTAAATAACGATGCATACAAATTTTTATATAAAAAACATTCAAGAGATTTTAGAAATTGAAAATGGTCAAGAAATAGTTGATGGCATGATTTCATCATTTGCTTGTCCCATCAATATAGATGTAGAAGATTTCTTAAAATATAATGCTATTACTTTTGCTAAAAAGCATCAATCAATAACATATTTTGTGATTGATAGAGAAGATAGTGCATTGGTTGGTTATTTTACATTAGCAATTAAACCTATCAATATAGATGCAACACTTTTGAGTAATACTCAAAAGAATAAAATAGAGAGAGTGAGCGAAAAGATAGATAATAATGGTAAATATAGTTTGTCAGCATATTTAATAGCTCAAGTTGCAAAAAATTTTAATTATAAAAGAATTAGTGGGAACGAACTGTTAGAATTTGCATTATCAGTAATATGTAATATCCAATATGAAATAGGCGGAATGGTAGTATTCTTAGAATCTGAAGAGAAAGAGAAATTAATGAAATTATATGAAATAAATAATAGCTTCAAAAGATTTGCAGTAAGAGAAAATAAAGAAAATGTAAAATTAATTCAATTATTGAAAATATTGTAATAACATATAGAAAGAAAAATAACAATGCGAGTTTCTACTTAGTAATACATACATATTTCTCTTTAAGAGATAATTCTTTTAGTGGAAATTTCAATTTAATTAAAATAAATAATGAAGAGTCATTGTGCCAAGTGGCATAGTGGCTTTTTTATTTGAAATAATGTGAGACTGTTAGAAAATGAATCTTGATGAAAAAAAGAAAAAAATGCAGATTATTAAAACAAGAAATGTATTTGATAGTTTTTTAAATTTTGTATATATACATAAACAATGTGTGTTTTGATATTTTTGATTATGACTTCTGGTATATTTTCTTATTCATTTTACACTAAATCAGCAAAATCTGATATAAATGATTACTTATCTAATTTATTAGAGATTGATTTAATTTTCTGTTGACTAAAATTTATTTTTGTGATACTATATTAGCACTCATTATTAAAGAGTGCTAATTTGTTTTATAGAAAGGAGTTGTAATTATTGATTTTTTCAATGATTATTGTATAGAGATATGGCAGAAAAGAGAGATTATTATGAAGTACTTGGTGTTAGTAAAAATGCTACCCAAGATGAAATAAAAAAAGCATATAGAGTTTTGGCAAAAAAATATCACCCAGATGCAAACCCAGGAGATAAAGCTGCAGAAGCAAAATTTAAAGAGGCAAGCGAGGCATATGCAGTCCTATCAGATGAAAGTAAAAAGCAAGCATATGACCAATACGGACATGCAGCATTTGACCCAAATAGTGCTGCTGGTGCTGCAAGTGGATTTGGTGGATTTGATTTTAGTTCAATGGATTTTTCTGACATTTTATCAGGAATTTTTGGCAGTGGATTTGGTTTTGGTGGTAGTGATTTTGGATTTGGTGGTGGTAGAAGTCATGGACCAAGACAAGGAATGTCAATTAGAACACAAATAACTATTAGTTTTGAAGAAGCAATATCTGGTGTATCAAAAGATATAACAATAAAATATAAAGATGAATGTTCTGTGTGTCACGGAACTGGTGCTAAAGCAGGAACGAGTAGAGTGACTTGCCCTAAGTGTGGAGGAAAGGGGCAAGTTGTAATGCAGCAGCGAACTGCTTTTGGGATAATGCAATCAGCTCATGTTTGTCCTGATTGTAATGGTGAGGGAACAATTATAAAAGAAAAATGCCCTAACTGCAATGGAACAGGATATAATTTAACAAATAAAACATTTAAAGTAGAAATTCCTGCAGGAATAGATAATGGTCAAAGTGTGAGACTTGCAGGCTGTGGAGAGCCTGGGGAACATGGAGGGAAAAGAGGTGATTTGATAGTTCAAGTAGTAGTAATTCAACATCCAATTTTAAAAAGGCAAGGTGTGAATATTTATTCTACAGTTTTTGTAGATTTCCCTACGGCTGCACTTGGTGGAGATGTAAAAGTCAAAACTTGTGACGGGGATGTTCTACTTAAAATAAAATCAGGGACACAGAGCGATACTAAAATAAGATTAAAAGAAAAAGGAGTTCCTTTTGTTAGAAACCCTAAACAACGGGGAGACCACTATGTGACTATCGTGGTTGAAGTTCCTACAAAGTTAACAGCAGCAAAGAAAAAAGCACTTGAAAATTATAGGGATGCAAAATAAATATAAGGGACTAATTTAAATAAACTTTAGATAGTGTATAGGCTTTTTGGAGTTTTTTTGTATAGAAAACAAAAATAATTTAAAAATTAATAGTGTGATTATGACATAAGTGAGTGATAAAGTTGTAAATATAAACATATTGACATAGAGTATAATTTTTGTATAATATAATCAAAATGAATAAGGAGGCAGTGTGTTATGAAAATGATGAAAAGATTAAGTTTTTTCTTATTTGCATTTTTTCTTTATAAGGTTTCAGGACCAGGAAGTGTTGCATATTTAGGTACAACTGGAAATACTGTATCTACTGTTCAAGAAGCTTTTAAATTTGGAACAATAGGAGAAGCTTATAACACCCAAAAGACACTTGGGACTGAATGGACTATAGGAGATGAAGGAGCAAATAGTTCTGCAAAGATAGGTTAATTTGAATTTATTAGTGTAAAAAAATAAAACACCATTTGGTGTTTTATTTTTTTGGAGTAAAGCATAGATGAAATATTGACACAATACTATAGTTTCATTATAATAGTGTTATATAAAAAATAGCTAATAGTATGTAAAAAGATATAATAGAGATTTATTTAAGAAATATAATATTTTGAGAAAAAAGTATCTTCACAAAATCTTATCTAAAACAAGAAATTCAATAATTGTAAATATGTTTTTTTTAGAATTAGTTTGATAGAAAAAATGGATATAGGAATGCAAGAATAAATGCAAAACAAAAGAGATAATTATTTACCTTATTCAAATTTAATAAATACAAATAAGTTATCAATGGTGTTTAATGATACATCAAATAGCTATAAGTTTTTTTGGCTTAGAGCCATAATTAAGAGGGCGAATAGTAAGCCTATAGATACTATAGAAAATATAGTTTGTGATATGATTACACAAACTTATTATATGGTAAATGAATGTCATTTATCTCTTGGGCCAAATGACAAACTGGAAGAAGTAACTAAATATATATTTGAAAAATATAGTATACCAACTAATATAGAATGCGAAGAATTATTAATCAAGTTTAGAAATGCCAAGATTTTTGAAGATGATTATGTGAAAGATGTTATAAACAATATAAAAACATTTGTCCCATTTTGTCTGTTATCACCATTTGTGCCTGTAGGTAATGATATAAAAAAATATTCTATAAAGAATATAAAAGTTTTTAACGAGTTATATGAAAAGAGTAAGAATAATAGTAAAGAATTACTTCCTTATCGTTTTGGAGATGTAAATGGAATAAAAACTAAAATAATACTTGATAAATATTTTATTGACTATATAGTAAAAGAGTCGAAAATAATATATGACTTTTGTACATATAATTTAATAGATTATTTGCAAAGAAGAAATCCAAATGTTCCAGGAATAATTAATAAACTTTTGCCACAGCTTGATAGGATAATTGACATTAATATAAAAAGTTTTTATCAAGATGTCATTGACATAGACAAGAGTGATATGCAAGATATCTATTCAAATATATCTTTAAAAGATTGTGTAAGAAATAAAGAATTAAGTATAGATCATTTTGTTCCTTGGACATATGTAGCAAATAATGAGATATGGAACTTAACTCCAACAACTAAATCTGCAAATAGTAGTAAAAATAATATTCTTCCTAAATGGGAAACATATTTTAATAAATTTATAGATCAAAAGTGGACTATTTACAATATAATAAAGAATAATGACAGTATTCAATATCAATTTAACAAAATTAAAAGTAAATATATAAATGTAAGAGAAATAATGAATCTCTATACCTCATCTGTTGGAGAAGATATTTTTAAAAATTGTTATGAAAAACATATAAGAACTATTTGCGATGCAGCAGAAAGAAATGGATTTAAATCTGGATGGGAGTATAATAAGGTGGAAAAATTTAGGTGATAGATTAGGATTAATAAAATATTAGAAAATTATAATGAAAATGCAAAAAGGTCTTATGATGATACTATAAATGCTAATATGAGTTATTTTCGTGACAAATTTTTAATTTATGTGAACCAGCATCAACAATACTTGACTTAGGTTGTAGAACTGGGAGAGACAGTAAAGTATTTAAAGAAGAAGGGTATAAAGTAATTGCTGTCGATGGGTCAAGTGAACTATGTAAAATGGTTACAAAACTTATAGGATAAGAAGTCACATACAGCATATTTGAAGATTTTGAACCAAAAGAAAAATATGATGGTATCTGGCTTGCTCATCGCTACTTCATATACAAAAAGATGGAATTGAAAAAGTAATAAAAATACATTAATGATAACTGTATACTTTATATGTCATATAAATATGGTGACTATAGTGGTGATAGGAATGATAGATTCTTTGTAGATATGATGGAAAATAGTGTGAATGAGATATTTAAAGAGTTTTTAGATTTATCAAGAGACGAAGAAGAAATAAATACCGATGCGAGAGTAGAGAGAGAAGAGATGGTAAATGAGTATTACATCAAAATGAGAACTCCTATTAAATGAATTAAGATTTATTGGTATGAGACACTGCAAAGTGTTTTTTTTATGAATTTATTTGGAAAGAGCCAATGAAACTTGTTAATAGATTTAATTGATTTGATGATAAAGATGACAATTGTTTTAGAAGTTTATTAAATGCATATGGGTTTTCTATATCATCATTAAAGAAATCAGCAGGAGTGATTTCTAAATAATTACAAATACTGAAAAACATAGACATTGAAGGCAATGCTTTGTTTGTTTCTATGTTGTTGATATAAGCAGGATTTTGACCGAGTTTTATGCTCATATCACGGGCAGAAACCTCCTTTTCTTCGCGTAGTTTTGATAGGCGAAGAGCAAAGTTTTCATAATTAATCATCACAACTCCTATAACATATTATGGATACAAAATACATTTTTACTTATTTTTATGTAAAGTTTGATATTTGAAGATATACTTGAACTAATATGCTAAATAATGCAATTATTATATACTAGATGTAGGAAAAAGTGGGTGCAATATTAGATTGTATACTATACAAATAATAAAATATATGATATAATCATACATAATAAACTTCTTATAGGAAATCTTTCGATAAAATATAGTGAATTATGATTAAGTATATATGCAAAAACTGTGATAGTCATATATGTGAAACATCGATATGCCCAATTTGCAATGGACGAGCAGAACTTTATAGTAGTGATGTTTATTACTGCAAAAATTGCAATATCCCTGTATATGATAAAAAATGTAGTATTTGTGGTGTTGATTGTGAAAGAATTGGTAGTGATGCAAGACCAGTGTTTCCAGAAGAAAGGTTGTTATTGGAAATTGCTGAAAAGGAGCCTTTTAAATATAAGGGTGCTGCTATTTGGGAAGTTGGCAATGGCAGTTATATTATTAATGGAAATAAAAAAAAGATATATTACAAAAAAATAATAGAAAACATTAGTGTAGATTATATATACGATGAGTTAAGAATGAATGAGCAGAGAAATAAGGGTGAAGTTGACAATTTTTTAAAAAGTAAGCACATAAAAAATTTCATAAGAGCAAATGAAATAAGATATACCTATATAACTAATGAAGCAATAAATTACATTAAAAATATTTCAAAAGGATATAATCAAAATGAAATGTTTGTATCTTTTTCTGGTGGTAAAGATTCAACAGTAACAAGTAGTCTAGTGATGGAAGCTTTTGAATATGAACCAATAATTCATATTTATGGTGATACAACAATCGAAATGACAGATTCGGCAGATTATATAAAAGAGTTTAGAAAAAAATTTCCTAATATGCCTTTTTTAGTTGCAAAGAATAAGGATCAAGACTTTTATAAACTATGTGAAGTATTAGGACCACCAAGTAGATTGGTGAGATGGTGTTGCACTTTTTTTAAAACTGGTGCAATAACTAGAAAGATTGATCAAGCATTTAAAGATAAAGAAAGACTTTTATCATTTCAAGGTTTAAGAAGAGCTGAGAGTTTATCAAGAAGTACATATGACAGAGAAAGTAAAACATCAAAAATAGGCAAACAAATTACTATTGCACCAATAATAGATTGGTTAGAAATGGATGTGTGGCTTTATATATTGTCAAAAAATATTCCATTTAATCCAGCTTATAGAAAAGGATATACAAGGGTAGGATGTTATTTGTGTCCAAATAATAGTTCTTGGCCGATGTATTTAACAAATATATATATGAAAGATGAGTATACTCGCTTTTATAATATGCTAATTGATTTTGCAAAAAAAGTTGGGAAAGAAGACCCAAAGGAGTATATAGATGATGGTGGCTGGAAAAAGAGACAAGGAGGAAATGGTTTAAAAAGTAGTAAGAATGTCGTTGTGGATTTCAAACCATGTGTAAAAGAAGAAAATACTTATAATTTTGTACTAAATAGAGATTTAGATGAAAGTTTCTATGAATTATTTAAACCATTCGGGAAAATAAATTTTGATATTGGAAATAAGAGATTAAATGAAGTTTATGTGGTTGATAGAAATACGAATGAACTAATATTGAAAATAACAGGTAGAATTGGTCAGGAAGAAATTAAAATTAAAATCGTCAATTTTAATAAAATATTTACTAACGATATTATTTCAAAATCATTAATAAAAAATCAGATAACAAAATATCAATCTTGTATGGCTTGTATGGCATGTGAAAGTAATTGTAAGTTTGATGCTTTGAAAATAAGAATTAATGATAAAACAAATATATGTCATGAAACAATAGATTATATGATAGATGAAAAAAAGTGTGTAGGGTGTCTAGAATGTGTAAAACATTTTCAAAGTGGATGCTTTTTAAAAAAGGTGTTGAGGACAAAAATTAATAATGATTAAAATTGGTGGAAATGAAAAATTTGCATTGAGAGAAGGTTGGATTACAAAAGGGCTAAAGATAGTAGGACAAAGTAGTGTAAATCCATTTTTGGATGATGATGCGATTATCAAATTTGGCATGGGAAATAATATGATTAAATCGCTTAGGTATTATTTAAAAATCTCAAATATGATAAAAGAAACTAAAGATTCATGTAAATTAAATACCGATAATGGCATAGATATTCTAATAAAAGAAGATCCATACTTTGAAGATGATTTTTGTTATTTTATATTTCATTTTTTGATTGTGAGTAATAGTAAAAGCAAAACTGTTTTTAGTTTTTTGTTTAATGACACAGAAGGAGATGTTTTTAGTAAAGATATGTTAAAAGATATAGTAAAAAAAGCTGCTTCAATATCAAATGAGTCTATAAATGAAAAAACTTTGGATAATGATATAAGCATCGTATTAAGTATGTATGCTAAGGAAAAAATAACAGACAATATTGAAGATGCATACATTTCTCCGCTTATAAATTTAAGACTTATAAAAAAAATAGATTCAAATAATTATAAAAAGACGAGTGAAAATATTAAATTTTTATCACCATATCTTGTTTACTATTCTATATTAAATTGTGTGAAACAAGATGAAGAAGGATTAAACTTAAATGACTTAATTAATAGAGATAATTCCCCAAGTAAGGTTTTTAATTTGAGTAGAGATCAAATTAATATGTATATTGATATATTGAGAAAAAAGGGATTATTAAGATTTGAATCAACTGCGGGTTTGAATATGATTTATATAAAAGAGAAAATTACACTTAAAGATGTAATAAAGGAGCATTACTGTTAATGTCGTTAAAAGAATACATACAATTTAATGACGATTTTAAGTATTCTGTCAATATAGAATATGATTATGATAATGCTAACAAAATCAATAATTACATTTTGACAAGAGATAGTGTAGAAACTTTAAAGTTCTATTTTAATAATTTGGCAGAAAATAAGTATAGAGCAAATTTTCTAATTGGTGCATACGGAAAAGGTAAATCTAATTTATTATTAGTTTTACTTAATTTATTAACAGCATATGACCAAAAATATGATACAAATATATCGAATTTTATTGAAAAGATTAAATTGTATGATAAAGATTTATATATACAGATTAAAAAGTTTAGAGAGACTAAAAAAAGACTTTTACCAGTAATAATTAATAGCAACTACGATGATTTAAGTAGAAGCTTCTTATATGCTATTAAAAGAGCTATAGAGAAGTTTAATTTTGTTAACATAACATTTGATTCATATTATGATGTAGCACATAAAACAGTTTTAAAGTGGGAACAAGGTAATAAAACTGCAATAAAATTATTAAAAGATTGTATAAATAAAAGTAATAAAAAAATATCTATTGCTGAACTTAAGAAAGGGTTACAAAGCTACGATAGTAATGCCTATAAGCTCTTTTTAGATATATATAGATGTGTAACTAATGGTGAAAAATTTGAACCATTAATAAGCACAGATATAATAAAAATATACAAAGAAGTTTTACATAAAATAAGGGAAATGGACAAAAACTATATTGGTTTATATATAGTTTTTGATGAGTTTAGTAAGTTTTTAGAACAAAGCAAGGATGAAAACATTATCAAAGATATAATTTTTTTGCAAAATCTTGCTGAAGCAGCAAGTAGATCAAGTGATGATGAACAAATGCATTTAACATGTATAACACATAAACCAATCATAGAGTATTTAGAATTATTTGGTGAGACTAGAATAAATGCATTTAAGACAATTGAAGGAAGATTTAAAAATGTTTATTTAAGTAAAAATCTTTTAGATTCATACGAGATGATTTCTCATTCTTATTCGTTTTCAAGTGAAAAGATAATTAATATTAAATTTAAAGATGCTGGGTTAAAAGAAATATATGATCATTGCATTAAAGAAGATATATTTGTTAAAGTGACAAACTTTAATGAATTAATTAAAAAGGGGTGCTACCCAATAAATCCATATGTACTATATTCATTAGTTAATTTGATAGAATATATTGGGCAAAATGATAGATCAATATTTAATTTTATTAGTGGAGATGATAACTTTTCATTAAAAGATTTCATAATTAAAAAGAAAGATGAAGAACATATCTTATATCCATTAGACTATTTATATGATTATTTTAGTATAATGCTAAAAAGTGAAAGAAATGCAAATATAGTAGAAATATATAGTCAAATTGAATCCTCGTTGCTTAGTGTAAGCAATAATAAAGAAATTTTGGGAGAAGAGAAAAAAATAGCAAAAAAAATAATAAAGTCTCTTGGAATTATATATCTTTGCAGAGATGTTGATATTTTTGAGCCCAATAAAGAGACAATACAGTATTCGCTAAATATTACAAAAAGCGATATAAAAATATTTGAAGAGTTTGAAAAAGCCTTTAATGATTTGATTAAAAATGGATTAATAAGAGAAATTCCATTGAGCAAAAACTTTCAATTTTCAAATAAAAAAGCATTTTTGCTTATTAACAAAGCAAATGACTTGGCTTTGAGATACACTAATTTTGAAATAGATATTTTCTTAAATAGGGTATTAGATAACGAGTATGAATTACCACGAAAATATAATGATGAAAACTGTATTAATAGATTTTTTAGATATGTATATATAACAAAAGACAAATTACTGCAATTAAATTCTTTTGATTTGTTATTTAAACAGCAATTTCAAGATGGAATAATACTAAATGTAATTTTACAAAAGAAAACTGATGAAAGAGAAGTAAGTCAATATTTATCAAAATTTGGGAATAATCGAATGATTGCCATTGTGCCAAAGTCAATTATAAGTAATGAATTGGTAAATTTATGTAAATTATACCGATCGTACGAGGATTTATTAGATGATAAAAATAGCGATGATATTGAAAAGAAATTCATAGCAAAAGAAAGTGAAGAAATAAAAGATATTTTGACAGAAAAAATTGCTGCATATTTTGATCATATAAACTATAAAAAGGTTGTTTATAATAAAAAAGACCAAGATGGGGAAAAATCAATAAATACGATAGTATCTGATGCATGCGAAGAGTGTTTTAAAAACACTCCTATTATTAATTATGAATTAATTAATAAGAATCATATAACTTCGCAAACGAAAAAACATATAGGAATAGTATTTGACTATATTATGAATAATGGATTGTTGAAAGATAATATTCCTGAAAGTAATAAAACTAGTGCAGAGAATTCAATATATAGAGTATTTAAATATTACACTAAAGAAAACACAAATAATAAATGTGATAAAGCAAATTCAATCATTAAAGATTTTTTAAAGGAACATGAGGGAGAGAGAATTAGCTTTAAAGAACTTTTTGACGAATTAAAAAAACAGAAAGTGTATATAAGAAATGGTGTAATGCCGCTTTATTTGGCATATAATCTAAGTAGATATAATGGTAATACTGTCTTATATTATAAAATCCAGGAAATAGAGTTAAATTCAGATAACATTTACAAAGCAATATTAAATGAAAGTAACTATGAAATTCTAATTTTCAAAAGCAGTACACAAAAAAATGATTATTTAAATGAATTGCTTTCTATATTTGGTTTAAAAACAATGCAAAATATGGTGACTGATAGCAAAATCCTTGTAGATAGAATGAAAAAATATTTTATGTCTTTACCCAATATAGCAAGATCAGCAAACTATAATAATAGAATTATTGAAATCAGTGATGAAGAAATTGCATTTAAAAATGAAATTATTAAAGATAATGTGAATAGTGTAGATTTTATATTAGAAAATATATTTGAAATATTTAATATTAAAAAGAATTATGAAACTGCAATAAAGCTAATACGAAAAACCAAATCAGATTATGACGCTTACTATAAAGCATGTATCTCAAAAATAGCTAATAATCTAAAGGAAATTTTAAATTCGAAAGAAAAGAATAGTTTGAAGGCTTCATTTGATAATTTCTTAAGTGAAAACAAAGATAAAATAGCGGTGAACATTTATAAAACAAAAACAAAAGAGCTATTAAACTTCATGATGAAAAATAATAATTATGATGATGAGTATATAGTAAATAAAATTGCTAATATATACACTACAATGGACATATCGGATTTTAGAGGAAGTGAAACTGATAAAATATTTAAAGGATTTGCTGATAGTTTAGAAGAAATAAAGAGTAGTGGTGATAAAAACGGTAATAAAGAAATTGTTCGTATAAGTATAGGAGCAGAAACTTTTGAAAAAGGAATAAAGAAAGATGTTTCAAAATTAGGAGATACATTAAAAAATGTTTTAGCAGAGAGTATTGACGAATATGGAAGTTCAATTAGCAATCAAGAGAAAGTATATATATTATTAAAACTAATAGAGGATATAATTTAATGATTTATTTAGATAATGCTGCAACTACATATCCTAAGCCTGAATGTGTATACAAAAGAATCGAAGAAGCATCAAGAAATGCTTTTAATTCGGGTAGAGGATCTTATAAGGTTGCAAAAGAAAAATCTAAAATTATTGAAGAAACAAGAGAAGAAATTCTAAGTTTAAACAATATTTATAATTGCGAGGTTGTATTTACCCCTTCTGCGACTTTAGCTTTAAATCAAATAATATTTGGAATTGATTTTAAAAATGGAGATAATGTATATGTGTCGCCATTTGAACACAATGCAGTAATGAGACCGTTAGAGCAATTGCGAAAGACCATGAACATAGAAATAATAGAAATACCATTTGATAAAATAACATTTGAACTTAAAAAAAGTGAATTAGAAAATTTATTTACCCTAAAAAAACCTAAAGCAGTATTTTGCTCACAAGTGAGTAATGTAATTGGTCTACTAATTGATTATAAAACTATATTTGAATTGTCTAGTAAATATAACTCTTTTAATGTGTTAGATGCATCTCAAGGATATGGAATAGTAAAAATAGATTCAAATACAAAATATAGTTTCATCGTGTTTGCAGGACATAAATCACTATATGCTATGTTTGGAATAGCTGGGTATATTGTAAAAGATGGATGTAAAATCAATCAAATCTTTTTTGGTGGAACTGGGGCTGATAGTTTGAATTTAGAAATGGATGATAAATTCCCTTTTGGATATGAGGTAGGTAGTTATAACATTGTGGCAATTGAGTCATTGCATGAAAGCATTAAGTGGCTAAAGAATACTGATGTGTATTCCCATGAAAAAGAAATAACCAATTATCTAATAGAAGAACTAAAGAAAAATAAGAATCTTAATCTATATGTTCCAGAAAATTCAGATAAAATATTTGGAATAGTAGCATTTAATCATAAAAACTATAATGCCAAAGATTTGGGAATGATACTATCAGAAGATTACGATATATGTATAAGAACTGGTTATCATTGTGCACCACTAGTTCATAAATGGTTAGGAACTGAAGATATCGGTGGAGAATGTAGGGTGAGTGTGGGGTACAACATGCAGATAAAAGATATTGATTTATTCGTTAAAAGTTTTAAGACAATTTAAACAATATTATACGAGGAGGAAATGACAAAATGGAAGCTGAAGCTAAGAGTATATATGAAATAATAATTAAAGATGAACCAAGATTATTTGAAGTGCCATTTTTTCAACGAAAATATATATGGCAACAAGAAAACTGGGATGAACTTTTAGAATCGTTTACTGAAGATAATAAGGAAAAATATTTAGGGTCGTTAATTATAAAAAGGAAAAATCCAACTAAAAAGAATAAATTAAAGATAGCAAGAGCTGAAATAATAGATGGTCAACAAAGGCTTACAACAATTGCTATATTAACTAAGGCAATTTATGATTCTATAAAATCAAATAAATTGAAAAAAACTGTAAAAACAGAGAATATATATAAAACAATATTTTATACTTCGGATGCAGACTCGACTACAAAGAAAATTTCTGATGTAAATATTGATGATTTAGAATTAAAAATCAAACATTCTAGATTGGATGCAGATGATTATGAAAAGATAATGAACTATGACATTAAAAATGATAAAAATCCACTTGAAGGGTTAGATGTCAATAAAAAAATACAAAAAAAAGTAAAAAAAAGAAAAAACGGTAAAAAGAAAAATAAAATAGAAAAAAATAAAGAAAAAAATACATCTAATTTATTAAAGTGCTATAACTATTACATTAATGTATTAAAAAATAAAAATGATAATGATTTAACAAAATTGTTAGATGTAATGTATGAACGCCCAAAAAGTGATGATGATTTGTCTAAAAGATTTGTTTTGATGACTTTATATGATGATGAGAATAGAGAACAAGAAATATTTGATACAATAAATAGAGCAGGTCAAACTTTAACATCGGCAGATATTATTAAAAATAAATTATTTAATATATTACTTCAAAAATTTAAAATGAAGAAAGAAGAAGTTTATAAATTGTGTGATGAAAATTGGGAATATGTATTCTATGAAAATGAAGACAAAAGACAGAATTGGAATGATAATGATAGATTAACAAATATTGGAGAAAAAACAAATATAGAAATTTTGCTATTGTTTATTGCTATAATTGAGTTCCCAAGTAAAAAAACAATCAAAAAAAATGAAAATGAATTTGAAATACACAAAAAATTTGCTTCTAGATGTGTTAGAAAACTTTCTGATGTATATGAAGATTATTTAAATAATTCAACTAAGGATAAGATAATAGAATTAATAAAAAAAATTAAGGTTTATGCGGAATTATTTTATAAATATTATATTGATAATGAATACATTAAGAGTATTAGTTGTGATGATATATTAAAAGTTACATTATTATCAATGAAACAATGTAAGCTTAAATTTATATTTCCTTGTATAATGAGTTTATTATATAAATCATTTGAGAAAAATCATAATAATGCTCAAGAAGATATAACAATAGAAAAATCTACAAAAGACATTTTAACTAAACTCAATAAATACATTTTATTAGATTCAATTACTAAAACAGGAGCAGCGACTAATATATTAGCTAAAAATATTATGATTATTAAAAGTATTGATTTTATAAAGCAGTTTTTTGATAGTCGTGATGCAGAAATACGAGAAAGTCTTGAAAAAATTGATAACAATAGAGCAAAAATATTATTATTTAATTTGGAAATAGACTGTAGAGATGCATATGCTGATATGGATTTATTTAATTATAGCAATATTGAATTAGAACATATAATGCCTATTAAATGGGAAGAGAGCTGGGGGAAAGGAATATTAAGTAATGAAAAGAAAAGCAACAATAGAGAGCAACATATTCGAAAAATCGGAAATATGATTTTGTTGAAAGATAAAATGAATCGAAAAATTCAAAATGCATCCTTTAAGGATAAGATGGAAGGAAAAAAAATAAAGAATAAACCTATACCTGGTTATATAAAAACAATTGACTATAAAACTTCGAAAGACATAGTAAATAAATATATTAGAAAAAAATATAATTGGGACGAATTACAAATAGATAATAGGACAAAAGAAATAGCAAACAGAATAATAAAATACTTAGTGTATTAATGCTGACGAATGTAAGTATAAAAAATGAATACCGCTCTCTTCATGACAACATACCCAACGACTTTTACATACCACTACTTAGTGAATCAATTATGTATAAAAGAAGTGTTGGTTATTTTTCATCAAAAGTTTTGATTGGAATTTCTTATGGTATTGAAAAATTAATACAAAATGGTGGCACTATAAGGCTTATTTGCTCCCCTAATTTAGATAGTGAAGATATTTTGGCAATAAATAGTGGCTATCAAAGCAGAATAAATGAAATAATTGAAAAAAAGATGCTCGTTGAGATTAAGGAACCAGAAAATAAATTTGAAGAAGAAAGATTGAATTATTTAGCTCATTTAATTTCAAGTAATAAGTTAGATATAAAAGTTGCTTTATCTTATAATAAAGGAAAGTTTGGATTGTATCATGAAAAATTAGGTTTGTTTTATGATAAAGAATCAAATATAGTAGCATTTTCTGGATCGATGAATGAAACATATAATGCTATAAGTGAGAATTATGAGGCAATAGATGTATTTAAATCTTGGAATGACTCTGATGGGAGAGTATTACAAAAAGAAAAAGCATTTGAAGCATTGTGGGATAACATTGATGAAGCTGCACATGTACTAACATTTCCCAAAGCAGTTAAAGAAAAGATAATATCATATAAAAAAGATAGTTTGAATGATGATATATTAAATGATAGTACTAACAAATATTTAGAAAAAATAAAAGAAGAGAAAGAAATTGCACAATATATGTCTTATCCTCATGTTGACGATAGCATTGAATTGAGAGATTATCAAAATGATGCTATAAAGAATTGGGGAAATAATAATTTCAAAGGGATATTTGACATGGCTACTGGGTCAGGGAAAACATATACTGCATATGCAAGTATTATTACATTAATTGATAAATGCATAAGAGAGAATAAACCTATACTTGTAATAGTTTTGTGCCCATACCAACACTTGGTAGAACAATGGGTTGAAGACATAGAAAAATTTCACATAGATGATAAAATCATTGGTTACGGATCGCATGGAGATAAAAATTATGTGAACAAATTGAGACGTGGCATTAGAGATTTAAAAGAGGGAATAAAAAAATATCAATTTTTTATAACTACAATTGCTTCTTTTAGATTACCTAAGATTCAAGATCTTATTAAAGATTTGAAAGTTAATATTGCACTTGTAGTTGACGAAGCACATTATGTGGGAACAAAAAACTTTTCTAAGTATTTAAATGAAAAATTCAAATATAGACTTGCTTTGTCGGCAACAATAGATAGATATGGCGATCCTGAAGGTACAAAGTTTATACATGATTATTTTGGTAATGTATGTATTAAATACACATTAGAAGATGCAATAAAAGATGGTAAATTGTGTAGATATTATTATTATCCAATTGTAAATATTATGACTGAAGATGAGCGGAGGAAATATGAACGAATTACACAGAAAATTAAGCGAATGAATTTTGGAAATGATAATATTGAAAATATAGGAGAAATACCTGAGAAAATAAAACTTTTGTTGATTGAAAGATCATTAATAGTAGCTGCAGCAGAAAATAAAATTAATAATTTAAAAGAAGCAATAAGTAAATATAAAAATGAAAATTATATGTTGGTATATTGCGGAGCAACGAGAATTGTAGACTATGATGAAGTGCATGCAATTGAGTTGAGACAAATTGACCAAGTAACAAAGTTATTGGGAAATGATTTGGGAATGGATATAAGACGATATACATCAAAAGAAACTGTTGACGAAAGGGTTCAAATCAGAAAAGATTTTGCAGAAGGCGCACCTGTTAATGTATTAGTTGCTATTAAGTGCCTTGATGAGGGTGTCAATATTCCAAATATAAGAAGGGCTTTTATATTAGCGAGTACTAGTAATCCAAGAGAATATATTCAAAGGCGAGGACGAGTATTGAGAACAGCTAAAGGTAAAGACTATGCATACATTTATGATTTTGTAACTTTGCCTTATGAGATTAATAAAGTAGCAACGATGGATGAATACTCATTTTCTGATTACAAAACATTATTAAAAAATGAAATATGTCGTATGAATGAGTATTTTTCATTTGCAGAAAACAGAAGTGAAACCTATAAGTTAAAACATGATATTGAAGAAGCTTATAGAGTTAATAAAATTAAGGAGGAGTAGTTTTATGGCTTATGATATTGATAAGACTATGGGAGATACTAAATTATTAAAAAAAATAATTAACAAGATTCAACAATATGAACGAGATTGTATAAAGAAAAATGAAACTTCGAGTCCGACACAAATAAAAAAGATGATAGAGGAAGCATGCCATGAAGATTAAACAATTAGAATTATTTAATTTTAGACAATTTAAAGATGACAATATTATGACTTTTTCTACTAACGAAAGGAAAAAAGTTACTTTTGTGTTGGCTGATAATACAACAGGAAAGACAACATTGATTGAAGCATTTAGATTTTTGTTTTTAGGTGTAACAAATTATAAAGATGAAATAATTAATAGAACTATTGTAAATGAAGCGGCAGCTGGTAGTAATATTGATGTGAAGGTATCAGCAAAAGTAGAATATAAGGAGAAAGTTTATAATATAATTAGAAAAATAGAGTATAAGAAAGGAGAATCAAGTAAAATAAGTCAAATATATAATTTGGTGAAAATAACATATAAAGATTTAGATGGGACTACGAAAACAATTTATGAATCAAATGTAAATGAACTTTTGAAGGAGATGATGCCACAAGATTTGTTTGATTATTTTTTCTTTGAAGGTGAATCAATAAAAAAATTAGGAAATGATTTATTTTCAAAAGGTAAAAATCAAAATGCATTTGCAGATGCAATAAAAGCATTACTTGGTATAACACATTTGTATAAAATGAGAGATGATTTGCAAAAAACAATAAAAAAGTTTAACGATGATTTAGAAGTTGCTTTAGATAAAGATAAAGAAAACCAAGAAAGACAAAAAATAATAAATTTAAATCTTGAAGAAATAGAAAAAATAAAAGTCGCTATTAAAGAAAAAGAAAATGAATTAAAAAAATTAAAAGAAGAAAAAGAAAGGGTTAATGTAATATTACTTGAGAATGAAAGCACTAAATATAAACAAAATGAAAGATGCAAAGCTGAATCAGAGCTAAATAGATTAAAGCAGCAAATTAAAAGCATAAAACAAAAAATGTTTAATGATTTTAGTAAAAATGGGTGGTATTTGTTTGCTTCTAAATTGCAAGAAAAAGCTTTAGATACCTTAAAGAGTGAAAGCGAGATTGATAAGGGCATTCCTGGACTAGATGCATCATGTGTAAAACATATTATAGAACATCATAAATGTATTTGTGGTGCGGAAATAATTGAAGGTTCAAGTGCTTATAAGAGACTGAAAGAATTAGAGAATTTTATTCCACCAGTTAGCATAGGAACTCAGATTAGAGAATTTAAAAATAAGTTTAAAGATATAGATAGACTTAGAAATTTAGTATACGACAGTGTTAAAGGTGGAAAAGTAAACTATAATGCACTTATGAATGAATACGAAAAAAAAGAAAAAGAAATTGATGAATTGGATGATGTGTTAAAAGGTGCAAAGGATATGTCAAGTTTCGTTGAGGATCAAAGAAATATTAATAATAATATTGATTCAATAAACACAGAAATAGGTAGTCTAAACGAACGAAAACTAATGTGTGAAAATCTCGTAAATAAGAAAGAAAAAGAAAAAAACATAACAAACTCAAATAACAGAGTAAATTTTATAAACAAATGTTTATATTATAATAAAAGAAGTTATAATGCTGTTGAGTCATATATAAAAAAGCATGAGACAAAAATGAAACAAGCATTGCAAAATAAAATTAATGAAGTTTTTAAAGAAGTGTTTAATGTTGGCTATACTATTGAGTTAAAAGATGATTATAGCTTGGAAATAGAACTTGATAAAAACTCAATTGGTAGAGGTGATATGATGTCAGGTGCTCAAGACACGATTATTGCTTTCGCATTTATTGGTGCCGTTATAGATTTATCAAAGCAACAAATAAGTCAGAATGACAAATCAAATGAAGAAAATAGTAGTTTTGAAAGCACATCAGAACCATATCCACTTGTTTTAGATGCACCTTCAGCTGCTTTTGATGTTAAGAGAATTAAAGATTTTTGTAAATTCATACCAGAACTTGCAGAGCAAACCATAATATTCATAAAAGATACTGATGGGAAATATGTAGAAACTGAATTGAATAGTAAAATAGGAAAAAAATATGAATTAGTTAAGATTAATGATTGGGAAACAAAAATTAAGGAGAAGTAATATGGCAAAAGATGTTAATTTATTTTTTAAAGACTTTTTATTTAAAGGAATACAAAGAGAACAATCGGTAGCTTTATCTGACTTTGAGATAGAATCAAATAGTAATCTTAAGATTTTTAATTCAACCGTAGAGTTGTTTATGGCCGCTGCTTTAGTTGGTTGTTATCATGGCAAAAGGGTAAAAGCAGATAACGGTGAAACAAGAAGGATAATGAGTGAACAACTTATGTCACGATATAGTGATTTAATGTTTATATACAAATTAGTCATGCTAGCAAATGATGCAGTTGATGAGAATACTGAAAAAGTTAACAATGCTTTTAGATATACAGATAAAAAAGAAAATTGGGATTTGTTTGAAGAATATGTACTAGGAGGATTACAAATTTTATATGATAATTTTTTTCCAGAAAAAGATTCTCAAGCTAAAAGCAGCTATGACGACTATTTTGACAGATTATATGAGTTGCTAACAGAGTTTAAAGAAAATGCTATAAAAGATGAAGCATTAATTGAGATATTAGATTAGAAGGGAATTTATGGTAGAAATAAAATATAAAATTAAATAATAAACATTTATAATATAAAAAAATCACATATGAGTTAAACTCAATATGTGGTCTTTTTTTGCTTAAAAAACTGTTTTTGCAAAAATCCCTAATTTAAGTTCCCAAAATGGTATTTTATTTTTTTAGGATACATAAATATGTAAAATTAATTTTTTAATTCATAATGTGGGCTCCCGAAGGTTCTCCCCTACGGCTAACATTACTTTCTTGCAAACGGGCTCACAAAACTTTGCACCTATGGTTACTGTTTCGCCCCTACTGTGCTGTGAGTTTTTTAATATTCTTCTGTGTCTTTTGAGAAGTCAAAGTTTTTGTAGTTATTAAATTCTCTATTCCCATTAATACTTTCATCTCTATTGAAGTAAGGAAAGTTTCTAAAAGGTGTTTTGTTTTCTACTGAATTGTCTTGGTTACTTTTTTCTGGAGTTATTGAATTCGATTTTGATTTGTTTGAATCATCTCTATTATTTTTATTGTCTCTATATTGCTTAAAAAAATCATTACGGTTAGAGTTGTTATCAAAATTATTGTCATTACGATTATAATTAAATGAGTTGTTATTCCTATTTTTATTATTCCTACTGTCAAAAGGACTTCTCATATATGAATTATTATCATTAAATCTGTCAAAATTTCTTTCTGTTCTAAATCTATCAAAATTTCTATTGGGTCTTTTCGTATTTGTAATAACAATATTTGATATAGTGAGTATTAGACAAATGAGTGAGATTATAAAAGTTGGGAAAATAAATTTTGTAGGCTCACTCAAAAAGTTCATAAAAGATGATTTTAAATTGTTTTCGTTTTTCATAATTGTATACCTCCTTTAAGATATAAAAGAAGTATAATAAATACAAGTGTAAAAATATGTAAAAAACAAAAAATAAATAATGAAAAGATTATGAATAGTTTGTGAATAGTAGCATTAAGAAAAATAACTGTATTTTTGTTGAATGGTGATATGAAACCCCATATTTTGAATATTTCGTTATTTTTGTAAAAATTTAAAAGGGCTCCCCGTGGTTCGCCCCTACAATTAACACTACTTTCTTGCAAAAGGGCTCGCAAGCTTCACCCCTACGGTGGGCTCCCAGTGGTTCGCCCCTACGGCTAACATTACTTTCTTGCAAACGGGCTCGTGGTACTTTGCCCCTACGGCGAACGGAGCGATATTTAAAATATGCAAAAGGGCTCCCCGTGGTTCGCCCCTACAATTAACACTACTTTCTTGCAAACGGGCTCGTGGTACTTCGCCCCTACGGCGAACGGAACGATGTTTAAAATATGTAAAAAGGGCTTCCGGTGGTTCGCCCCTACGACTAACATTACTTTCTTGCAAAAGGGCTCGCAAGCTTCACCCCTACGGCGAACGGAACGATATTTAAAATATGCAAAAGGGCTCCCAGTGGTTCACCCCTATGGGTATTTAAAAATAATTATATTTATATCTATTTTTTAAAATAAAAGAGACACTTACAATAAATGACAATAATTCAGAAAAAATGACAGCCGACCAAATACCAACATTACCAAGTACTAATGGAACTATCAAAACTGTTAAAATTTGAAATACAAGTGTTCTCAAAAATGAAATGATACCAGAAGTCATACCATCATTTAGTGCTGTGAATAGAGATGATGAAAAAATATTAAAACCTGAAAGTAAATAAGATATAACATATATGTGGATACCATTTAAAGTTATTGAAAGAGTTTCTGTGTCATAACCCACAAAAAAGGTCGCAAGTGATTTTGCAAAAACTTCTGATAAAAAGGTTAAACATATTGAAGATGTTAAAATAAAAATCACACTCTTTTTAAATAAATTTTGTAATTCAATTTTATTTTCCGCTCCAAAGTTGTAACCTATTAGTGGAGATACACCGAGACTAAAACCAAAATAAATTGAAATAAACATATATCCTATATATAAAATCACTCCATAGGCATTTACCCCTGAGATGCCATAAGCCCTAATCAAAACAAAATTATATACAAGAGATACTACACTAAAGGAAATGTTGCTTAAAAGTTCACTTATTCCATTACTGGCACTTTTTATTAAAATATCAAAATCAAAATTTGGTTTAATAAATTTTAGTATATGATTTTTTTTGAGTAAAAAATAAAATAGAGGAATTAGACCACCTATTGCTTGTGAAATTCCTGTTGCGAGTGCGGCTCCTAAAATGCCAAGTTTTAATGGCACTATAAAAATATAATCAAGTAATATATTTGATACACCTGATGCAATCATTGAATATAGACCAAGGTCTGGCCTTTCTGCTACGATTAAAAAAGATTGAAAAGTGTTTTGAAAAATAAAAAGTGGAATAAAAATAAATAAAATCCTTGCATAAGTTAAAGAGTAAGTTAGTGCATCATTATCAATTGGAAGTATAAGTATTAATTCTTTTGCAAAAACAATGCTTAAAATTGCAAAACATATTCCAAGTATAGTTAAAAAAATCAAAATAATTGAAAATTGATTATTTGCCTCATCAAATTTTTGTTCCCCAAGAGTTTTTGAAATGAGTGCACTGCCACCTGTTCCCATCATCATTCCTATTGAACCTAGTATTATTTCAAAAGGCCATACAATATTTACAGCAGCAAAACCAAAGCTACCTACAAAATTTGATACAAAAAATCCATCTACAACTCCATAGATAGATGAAAATAAAATCATACAAATTGTTGGAAAAGTAAATAGTATTAATTTTTTAAATGTAAAATGTTCTGACAATTTTATATTCATAAAAATATCTTAACACAATAATTTTTTTCAGTCAAACCAATTGAAGGACACAATTAATTCATATTGTTTTAATTAGATATTCATAAGTTGTCTTGCTAAAAATAGTGATTTATGATATAATTGCACTATGAAAAAACTGACTTTAAAAAGACAATTTAATATATTTTTAGTACTTCTTTTAGTCGTTAATACTTGTTTTTATCCACTTGCAAATGGGAATAAAAATTCCACTGATGCCGTAGAAACAACCATTTCTACAGATGGTAATAATGACGAAAAAGTAGATTATGAAAGTGATGAAAATGCTGAAAGCATAGTAGAAACAGAAGATATGACAGTAGAGTCTAATGAATTAGTTGAGAATGAATCAATTGATGAAAGTTTTGATGTCTCAAATATTGGAGATGAAGAAAACGATTTGTCTGATAGAATAGAAAGCGAGAATGATGAAAAAATAGAAGAATCTGATATAAAAGATACTACTTCAAATGATGAAAATAATGAAAGTAGTGAAAATATTAAAAATGATAAAGAAATAGTGGAAACAGAGAGGGAAAACGAGACAGAAAACGAGATAAAAATAAAAACAGAACAAGAGAGTGAAAAAAGTGAAGAGACCGAAGAAACTACTACAGAGATTGCAGCAGAAACTGATGATGAAAGTATAACAGAAAACACTGAAACTGAAATTTATGAAACAATAGAGAGTGAAAAAGAGAGTGTTGAAGAAAAAGAAGATATTCCAGAAGTAGTTGATGATATAAGCACTGCTTCTCAATTAAATGATATTGATGTTGAATTAAGCATCAGCTCTATATCTGAAATTGATGATAAAATTGGTGAAGAAGTAAAAAATGAATTATCATATACAACTTTGGATTTGCTTGATAGTAATATATGGACTATAAGTGATGATAGTATAAAATTAAATAGCAATATTACATTGAAAAGACCAATTTTGATAGATAGAGATTTAAATATAGATTTTTCTAATTATATAATTGATACGACAGCAGATGATTATGTGTTTATAGTAGTTGACTCTACTGTGTCTTTTTTTAATGGTATAATCCGTGGAAGAAATGGAGACATAGAAAAACCTAATGGGAGTGCTGCTATAAGCTTGATAAATTCTAATTTAACTATAAATAATTGTAACATATATGGTGGAAATGGATACTCAATAAAAGATTTAGATGAGACTGTTGGAGATGGTGGAGCTGCAATTATTGCAAGATATGAAAATGCTGATAAAAAAATAGTATTTAATGATGGCGAAGTAGTAGGTGGAACTGGCGGAACAGGTAATGTAAATGGAGTGCAAGGGATTGGTGGTCTCGCTATAAGTGGAAAAGGAATATCATCAAAAAAGAGAATTAATGGAAATATATTTGATGTTGAAAATGGTGCAAATGGCGATATAGGTTGTGGAAATGGCGGAATGGCCATAATGATGTTTGGTGAAAATCTAAGCATAGATAATGTTTTGATAAATTCAACTGGTATTCGTGGTGGGAATGCTGGTGTTGAGATAAAAAATACAAAAAGGAAATTACTCAAAAAAAATAAGTTGGGAGTAGACCTTCCCACAAAATACAATTCTGTAGAAAATGGGTGGACTACAAGTTTGAAAAATCAGAGACAAACAAATATGTGTTCGACTTTTTCGCTATGCTCTGTGGCAGAAACACAACTCATTAAAAAATTTCCTGAAAAATTACAACAAATGGGTTATGAAGAAATCACAGACATTGACCTATCTGAATATGCTGAACATTTTTATATATTCACACCGCCAATTGTTTATTCAGATTATTTAAATTCTACTTCGTATATAAAAGAGAGTAGCGATGTGTCAAGATATACCGATGTGGATCCAGAGACATTAATTGGAACCACTACAAATAAAGAAGTAGTTACAGATCAACCATTATATCTTATAGACCATGCTACTTTAAATTCAAAAAGGCTTGGGCTTGCCACTGAAAATAAAGCTCCACTTTTCACTGGCAATAATAATGCTATAAGTAAAAAAGATTTATATACAATGAATGGTGAAGGTGAAAGTCCATTGGCTTTAAATAATCGAGTTGCAGTGCTAAAAAGTGCTGAAATGTTAAATTCAAATGTTAAGTATCCAACAGAACCAAAAAGAAGTTCTTATCCAACAGAAGCAGCATATCAAGAAGCATTAAATAAATTTCAAACTGAGCTCCCTGAAAAGATGGAGCAGTATAGAAAAGATATGACTCCGTATATAAATGATTTAAAGAGCAGAATAATAAATAGTGGCTCAATTCTACTTGGACTTGATCCAGGGTTTCAAGTGTCAACTATGCCATATGATGGAAAAACTATAAGGGTTCTAAGTAAGAATTCAAGTACAGGACATGTGGGACATTGTGTTGCATTGGTGGGTTTTGATGATACTTTTCAAAATGGTGCTTTCATAGCAAAAGATTCAAATAGCAGTGAATATTATACATATATCCCATATGATATGGAAAATGGCAGTTGGGAAGCAATGGATTGTGAATTTGAGTTAGCTCCTGAGAGAGAGGTTGTTTTTTCAAATGACCAAGGGATGTCGTATGAAACAAATAGTTGGATGGGCTTCCCTCGTCAAAAAATTTATGGAACAAAATATATGATAGATGGTGTTTTAGGAATTGAAGGGGTAACTGTAGAAAAGTTAAAAGCAGTAACAGTTATGGTTCCATCAGATATAAACGGATTAAATGTGAGAGTTGTTGAAGTTGAAGATACTGATGATGGGACGATAAATATTCAAAAAGATAAAGTAGATATAAGCAAAGAAATAAATGCAAAAGTTGGGTTAAATTATGTTGACTTTACAGATGAAAATATAGATTTGGAAGTTGGGAAAAAATATTTAGTAACTGTGGATAAGATATCTTCTAATACAATATTTGATATATTTATAGATTGTAATGATGATGAGGGAAAGACCATTATTAGTCCTAATAATTATTGTTATGATGCTAATGGGTGGGTAAAAGATAATTACGACAGAAATCCAAGAATTAAATTATTGACTTCCATTCCATATACTGCTACATTTGAGGCAAATGGTGGCACATATGCAGATAATACTACAAGTTATCAAAAACAATATACAATAGAGAGTGATATAAATGCAGAATATTTGATAGCACCAACAAGACCTGGTTATAAATTTTTAGGTTATAGTGAAAATGGAACAGAACCAGCAACAATATTAGCAGGTAGTAAATGGACATATACAGAGAATAAGACTTTTTATGCAATATGGGAATATACAGCAACTTTTAATGCAAATGGTGGCACATATGCAGATAATACTACAAGTTATCAAAAACAATATACAA
>CAMIYN010000018.1 GCA_946403075.1 uncultured Lachnospiraceae bacterium
CAAAGTTTTCAATCCCTTTTATGTTTTCAAGGCTACTACATCCATAAAACATATAGCTTAAATCTTTTGTGCCATTTACATTAAAAATATCAAGCCCTTCTATCTCAGTTAACTTATCCATCCCCTTAAAGAAAGCAGTAGCTCCTTTACCTTCTCTATCAAAATATAAATCAGTATCTGCTGCTACCCATATACGGACTTCTGTTCCCTTTATAAGGGCTACCAATCTATTATCATTTGTTCCATCACTATTTACTATTGGATATTCTACTTTGCTATTTTCTTTTAACTCATCTAAATCTGCAGCTAAACCTTTTACAAATTTGATTTTTGTAATTGTTTGATATGGTATATTTTTTAATTTATACAAAAATCTACCAACTTCCATTATATTTTCATTGCCATTTAAACTATATGTTAAAGGTTTCTTTTCTATAATTTGCACTTCACTATTAATAAATGTTTTCTCTTTTTTTATTACATCTTTTTCTACGGTTTTACCTACAATAACTTTTTCCAATTTATTTGTATATGTAAATAAATCACCTACCAATACATCACTATTTATAGTGAAATTTGATAAATCTATTTCTTTTAAACTATTACATCCATAAAACATCCACCTTATATCAGTTGCACTACTTGTATCAAGAGTATCAAGTCCAAATATTTGAGTTAATTTTTTACAATCAGTAAATAACCCTCTCATATCTTCTATTTTACTTGTGTCTATTCCTGATATATCAACTCTCTCTAAACTATGGTTTTGTCTAAATATATCTAAAATCCCTGTTAGATTTGTAGGTCTAAAAGAAGACAAATCTACTTCTATTAATTTATAGTTATATTCAAACATATGGCTTATATCAGTTGTATCTGTTGCATCTAAATAATATAACCCCTCAATATATTTTACTTTTGACATCCTTTCAAAATATTTTGTCGCATTAACTGGAAGTTTTGCATTTATATTGGTTTTTATTCTAACTACTACTTCTTTTCCATTTACAAATGCATCTATACCCCTTGCAAGGTTTTTAACTTCTCCATCAAGCTCTTCATCAGTTTTTACAAAAGTCAATTTCTCTATTTGACTCTTGTTTATACTTAATTTATCTATAAATTTCTCTAATACTACATCATTACCCTCAAAGCCATATTTCTTTTTACCTGCAATACCTAACTCTACTGATTCTTCTTCTACTATAGAATCAGTTGCTGTATCTATTGTAGCAACTTCTGTGCTACCTGTCTCACTCTCAACTTGAGTTTCAGTATTATCAATCTCTACTTGGGTTTCAGTTTCTTCACTCTCTACTTGAGTTTCAATTTCCTCACCATCTGTTTTTTCCATATCTATAGGGGCAACACTTTCATTACTCTCTTCACCTGTTGTATTGGTGGAAACTTTATCACTATCTGCTTGTTTCTCGACATCAAAACCATCTGATGTACTTTCCAGTATATCAGTCTCTTCTTCCTCTTCCTCGGTTTTTTCATCGCCTGCTATCTCGATGTCATCATCGATATCCGCTCCTTCTTCACCACTATCATAAATCTCTGCACTCGATTCATAAGTTTCCGAGCCACTAGCAAGCTCTTCTATATCAAGTGGTTTACTACCACTATTACTCGCAAGTGCTTCTAGATTTACACTTGTGAATACCATTGTCATACATAAGACAAATGCTAATACTCTTTTCATTATTTTTTTCATTTTAGTTTCCACCTTTCTTAATTTATTTATTTATCTAAAGTTATTGTTATACTTTTGGGAGCCCTTGTAGGGGCGAACCATCGCGAGCCCTTGTAGGGGCGAAGTACCACGAGCCCTTGTAGGGGCGAAGCACCGGGAGCCCTTGTAGGGGCGAACCATCGCGAGCCCTTGTAGGGGCGAAGCACCGGGAGCCCTTGTAGGGGCGAAGTACCACGAGCCCTTGTAGGGGCGAAGTACCACGAGCCCTTGTAGGGGCGAACCATCGGGAGCCCTTGTAGGGGCGAAGCACCGCGAGCCCGTTTGCGAGCCCCTACATTTTTGTCTTCGCCCCTACAGCTCGCACATACCTTGTGTCTACAATAATTACACAAAACAATGTAGCACAAAAGATAATACAACATTGAATTACTATCTCATATTCTACAATTAAAATATCACAACAAAATCCAAAACGGACTTCTTGTTGATGTATATAAAATACCACAAAATCACACATTTTGTCAATATATTAATCTATAATATTATTTAAATTCATAAAATTTGATTAAAGATTCAAAATTCTAACAATTAGTAAAATTTTGAACACTTTTCAAAATAGCAAGGACAGTTAATAACTCATAGAAAATCAAGAGTTTTATCTATCTTTACTAATTTTTGCTAATCCATAGCATAGCTATATTATAGAAATTGATATCTTGTAATAAATTATTAGTTCTTATTAAGCTGTAATCCACATAACTTATTTAAATAATTTTTAGAATTTATTTTCTTGGCTATTTTAGAATTTTGTAAATTTTTAAGTATTTTTATACATTTTATGAAATTTATTACAATTTTTAGTGATCGTAGGGGCGAACCATCGGGAGCCCTTGTAGGGGCGAACCAGCGGGAGCTCTTGTAGGGGCGAAGTACCACGAGCCCTTGTAGTGGCGAAGCACCGCGAGCCCTTGTAGGGGCGAAGCACCGCGAGCCCTTGTAGGGGCGAAGTACCACGAGCCCTTGTAGGGGCGAAGTACCACGAGCCCTTGTAGGGGCGAAGCACCGCGAGCCCTTGTAGGGGCGAAGCATCGGGAGCCCTTGTAGTCTTTAACAATATGTATATGTATATTTATTTCATACAATCAACATAACAAAAAAAGGAGGGCTGAACCCTCCCTTAAAAAAATGGATAATCTTTCAAATAATGAAGAATTAATTTGTCTTTCGAGTTCTCGAACAGACCATACTACCGATTGCCTCTTTCTCATAAAAAGACCTCTTATCGTCATCAGAAATAAGTAATAATTCACTATAATGTGTCCATGTCAATTTTCCAGTCAGTGATTGGAATTTTGGATATTTTATGTAAAAAAGCCTTTATTTATGCCGACTTTTTCAAGCATTCTCTTTTATCCCATTGTATCAATCTTGTAGTTTTAATATCGCGGAGTTTCGCCCCTACATTTAACACTACTTTCTTGCAAACGGGCTCCCGTTGGTTCGCCCCTACATTTTTAATGCTTCGCCCCTACGGATAACTCTACTGTCTTACTGCGGGCTCGCGGCGGGCTCCCACTGGTTCGCCCCTACAATTTATTTCGGCTTCGCCCCTACATTTTATTTCGGCTTTGCCCCTACGGCTAACTCTACCATCTTGCTGCGGGCTCGCGGCGGGCTCCCAATGGTTCGCCACTACGGTCACAAAAAAGGGAGAGATTAAATCCCTCCCTTCTAATTATTTCTATTTTTTGTATCTTATGTAGATTCGCTTGTTGCCTATCCTGTTTGCTCCTCTATTAAAATCTGCCAAGCCATTGTCATTTGAGTTTACTACTACTTCATATTGTCTATTGTTTGATAAATTACTTACAGTTGATTCACTATTATATGACAAAACTTCTATATCTTTTATCGGTTCTCCTGCTTTTTCATCATCACTTACATATAAGTATACCCATCTTGCCAAGCTGGTTCCACCCTCATTTGTATTATGCTGCTTGCCATCAAAGTCTGTCACCGCTGTAAACTCATACTTATGATAATTCCCTACATATTCTGATGGATTCCTACCATTTGCATTAAACCATCTCTCTCCTATTCCCCTTATTGCATCTTTTTCATTTGTAGTCGTTTTATATCCTATATATATTGGAGTTCCACTTGTTCCATCATTTAAGTTTACATCTATCATTGTATAACCATTTTTTGCAAATGTTTTTTTAGCCTCTGTTTTATTTCCTACTACCATCTTGATATCTTCTATGTATTCTTCTTCGATAGAATTAACCTTTTTTAGATTTAAACTAGGCTTTATCAATTCACCTGTTTTTTGCCATTTTGCATATATTGTATCATTATTTATCAATACTACATTTGTATCATTTACTTCTCTATATGGTCCATTTGTTAATGCTTTATCAAAATACCATCCTACAAATTCATAACCTGCTCTATTTATCATTGGTAATGGTCTTGCTATTGGTAATTCCAATTTCTTTCCACTACCTCTTTTAAATGTAGGATATAAAGACATCATATTAGCACTTACATAACTCATATTAAAACTTCCACCATTTAATTCATATCTTAAATTATAAGTTGTATCATGCCATCTTGCATATATTGTATCATTGTCAAAGAATTTTACATTTTCATCATTTACATATTTATAAGGTCCCTTTGTAAAGTTTCTGTCAAAATACCAACCTACAAATTCATATGTACTGTTGTTTGTTGATACCATTGATGCCTTTGGCAATTCTATCTCTTCTCCTTTTCCTACTACAAAGGTTGGATTTAAATTAATATAGCCAACATCCACATAATCCTTATCAAAATATCCGCCTTTTAAATCATACTTTAATTTATAATTCTCACTATGCCATTTTGCATATACTGTTCCATCTTTTATCATTCCTACATTATCATCATTTATCTCTTCATATGGACCATTTGTTAATTCTTTATCAAAATACCAACCTAAAAAATTATATCCATCCCTCTTTACGAACCACTTAATAGGTAATGCCAATGTTCTTCCATATATAAATGTTGTATACACTTCATTAGCAACAGTATATTTCTCATCTAATTTCCCACCATTTAATTCAAATTTTAGTTTAAGGCTCTTTCTCCATTTTGCATATATTGTCCCATCTTTTATCTTTCCTATATTGCCATCATTTACCTCTTTGTATGGACCATCTGTTAATTCTTTATCAAAATACCATCCTACAAACTGATGACCTTCTTTTGTTAACATAGCAAGAGTATCTATGACTGCTGGGAGATGCAATACTCTTCCTCCTCCCTTTACAAATATAGGGTTTAATTCCATATATCCTTCATCTATATAGTCTTCATCAAATTTACCACCATTTAGTTCATACTTCAACTTATAACCATTTTTAGGGATTTCTTCTTCTTTTTTAACATTATTTGCCCCTGGCACTGCTTTTTCATATCTCATATATACTCTCATCCCATAACCATTCTTGTTATAATCTGCCATTTCCTCAGTCACAACATCTTTTGCCACTATGTATTTACCATTACTTGATATATCTTTTTCTGTATAAGCTGAACTCATAGCGATTAAATCAATCTTTGTTAATGGGTGCCCCAAATTTTTATCTCTTGATTTTAGGACATAACCATGTATATCAGAACTCATTATAGTGCTATATTTTTCCCCATTGAAGTCAGTTACAACTGTGTATAGAGCTTCGCTATCATTTTTACTTATCATTATTGTATCAGGACATTTTGTATCCCCATCATAGTATATTATCTCACTTATCTCTGTTAGTGCTTTTTCTTGGTCTTTCGTAGTTTTGTATCCTATATACAGTTGATCTTTTCCATAATAATCAGAATCTCTAAGTGGCAAACCACTTGCTCTACCATTTAAGTAAACTGCTTCTACCATTGTATAGTTATTTTCTTTGAATATATTTCTTGCTGTTATTCTATTTTTTGCTGCTACTACTTTGACATCTTCTATAAATGTAGCACTACTACTATACTCATAAGCCTCTTTATAAGATAGTCCTCTTTTTATACTTTCACCATTAGCAGTTTTCGTATTTAATTTACTTGCTACTTTTGTTTCTTTTGCATTATATACTTCTGTTGGATATAGCCAATAATTTGATAGTGTCCCAAGTGCTATTATGCCTGCATCGCCACCTTTTCTCTTTGAACCTCTATTTAAATTAGCTATAATGTTTACATCAGTACTCTCAGACATATCATTATCGCATGCCACTCTATAGGTCGTATCCTTTACGGTTAAAAGGTCAAGTCCTCCGACAACTTTGCCATCATATTGTACCCCAAAGAGATTTGTCATCATATTCGCTAATGATGGTGGAAATAAAGGATATAAAGGATGTAAACTTGTTATCGCTCCACAAGGCATATCTTTATTATATTTTACTGTGTATAAATAAAGATAGTCTCCACCCGCTCTTTCATTAAAGTCTATACCATACTTACCACTTGGGTCTTTTACTATATTACCTGTATATACTTTAGATGCTTTTTCAGTCGTATCAGGATTTACCCTAATTGACCTTTGGTTTGCTGGGTCTTTCCCTTTTTCCCCTTTTACCATTGCTATGTATCCCAAAGCTTCATTTATGTTATCGGTAGTCTTATAACCCATATAAACTTCAGAAGAGTCAGTCCATCCTCCTGATTTCTTTTTCTTATCTGAACCTTTATTGAAATTAAGGTCTAAAACTTCATATCCTGCATCTCGCAATTCCTTTTTTGGATCGTCTTTACCATGATTATCTTTATTATTATGTGCTGCTGCTATTTCCTTTATGTAAATAGGTTTTGTCCCAAAATATATTTTTGCCTTTACATATTTTTTAGTCCCACAAACTCCCATATAGAGATTACTTGTATATGATGTCCCATTCTCTGACAGTTTATAACCTTTACTTACATTTTTTTCGTCCTTTACATAATTTGGGAATTTATATTCAATTAATTTTTGATCATTATTTCTTATATCTCTTAGTGCCCACCAAGGATCAGTTGTATTTGCACCTGTTAAATCATATTCAACCAAACCTTTGTTCTCTGGTAAAAGATCGATATATTCTCTAATTACATTTGCTTTATTTACTCCTTTAAATACACTACTTATATCAAATTTAACTCCTTCACCTATTAAATCACTTCTTATCTTTCCTATACTTTCCAAATTCTTACAATCTTCAAATAATCCACTGAAATTAGTGACATACTTAATATTTGTAGGATATAAATCATCTCCTGAAAAATCTACACTCTTTAAATTCGTGCATCCTTTAAACATATAACTCATATTTACTACATTGTCAAAATAGAGAACACTTGTAAACCCTGTTACTTTAGTTAAATTTGACATATTCTCAAAATACTTTGATGAATCAGTAGGAAGCAATGCTCTCACACCTTTTTTAACATTTACTATTATATCATTATCTTTTTCATACACTATCATTGAATCTTTATAATCGCTATCATTTGGTACAGCTGCCAAACTCCCAAGATTCGTATACCCTTCTAAATAACTATTTAACATATTTTTTGTAAATCTTATTGTCTTTATATTGGATACATTATTAACTACATCTTTTATCTTTTTAACTGTAATATTTAATGTTTGCACACTTACGGTTGAGCTTGATGCTATACCCATAGTGTCTCTATTGATTATAGGGAAATCATCACCTACAACCAATTCACTAAATTTTGCTCCTTCAACCATTTTGTCAATATTTACTCTCCATTTATTCTCTTCATATAGTAAAATATCTGATATGTCAAGTCTATCACCATCAAATCCAGTACACCCATAAAACATCCTACTCATATCTTCCAAAGCAGTTGTATCAATCTTATCGAGTCCTTTAATCTCTTTTAGACTTGTGCATCCTTCAAATAAACTTGTGAGTTTCTTTATCCTTACATCATTATTCGCATAATTTTTCATTTGCTCCATAAATGAAAGGTCTATAGTTTTTAATGCAATATTACCCATAAACATTCCAGTCAAATCAATAACTTTATTCTCTACCAAATTTATCAATTCTAAACCTTCAAATTCTTCTATATACTGCATACCACTCAAAAATTTATTATTATCAGGAGTAAACACATAGTTCCTATCAATGTTTATATATAAAACATTCATCGGAGCTTTTTCTTTATCTCGTGCTATTGCCTCCGGATTATCATATATCACAGTGTCAAGTGGGTAGTATACTAACCCTTTATCTGTCTCAATCATCGATTGGTCTTTTACCTCACTCTTATCAACAAGTTGATGATTTGTGATATATTTTTCATAATTTCCTACATAGGCATTTATACCATCAGAAATTTTTACTGCATTTAGTCCTCTCAAATTTGCATTTTTTACAAATTTTATTTTTGTTATTTTGTTCCCAGCATTTTTTAATATACTCAAATCAGCTATCTTTGTGATATTAGCAGAATTCTGAACTTTTGTTATGTCCGCATAACTTATAATTGGATAGTTCTCATCATAAACCATCCGTTTCATTATTTGTCCATATGGATTAACCTCATAATCATCTACATAAACTTCAGTTATAGAAGGGGTCTTTTTTTGTTTTAGAGCTGAAATGAAATCATATGCATACTCACCAACAGTGATTTTTAAATTTTTTAATATCACATTTTCAAATTTTTTATCCTCCCCTACCCTTACCCTTACTCTATCTATGCCATATTTATTTATGTTTTCAAACATATCGAGACCTGCTTTTATTTTTGGCACACTATTCTTATCTTTTGCATTGGTCTCTTGATAATCAATGCTAAACTGTGATAAATCCAATTTATTCAATGAGTAACAATTAGCAAACATATATGAAAAATTAATTCCACTATCTGTCTGCATTTTGCCTATTCCTATAATTTCATTAAGACATTGCATATCATTAAACATATATGAAAAATCATATACATATGCAGTGTCAATATTTGATACATCAACTTTTTTTACATTTTTACATCCATCAAACATATGACTTAGGTTTAATACTTGTTTAGGCTTTAAGCTTGATATATTGAAACTCTTAGTAGCATCTTTATTAATTTTATAATTTGCTATCTTTTCTTCAGAAAGTTTAGATAAATCATTAACCCATAGTAAATTATTACAGCCATAAAACATATAACTCATATCAATGGTATCTGTTGCATCAAGATACTCAAGTCCTGTTAGATATTTTAGATTACTCATACCTTCAAAATATCTACTTGCATCCTTTGGTAATTTTGCATGAATCCCACTGTCAATATTTACATTTACTGTAGGGAAATCACTATCAAAGTCAGCATAAACCATTACACCTTTTGCTACATAAAATTCATCTCCCTTTAATCTTTGTTTATTCTTTGTAAAGTTCATTGTAAATATTTCTTTTCTATCATACTTATCTGAAATTATATCTAGCACATTGCCAATCTCAACATCCAAAGGAGCCACATACTCAACTCCACTTGGAGCCTTTGTTTTTTTATTATTTACTAATATAGCAGAATCATCGTCATAATAAACTTTTTGCAGTCTGTTTGCATCACTAAACATTCCATCAACTTTTGTGTCAGAACTTATAATAAAATTGGACATATCAATTTCTGTTAGCCTTTGATTACCTTTAAACATATTTGATACATTGCTAACCTTTATACGGTCAAATAGATTGAGACCCTCTATGCTTTTTATTTTTCTTAATCCCTCAAAATATCCAGACATATCTTCTGGGAATTTTAGATTGACATATTCAGCAGCTGATACTGTTATATCAGTCCCATCTAAATATAAATCAACTCCATCCTTTAAACTTATTACAGTGCCTTTTGGTTCAGTTTCTATTTCTTCCCTCTTATTATTTTCATATGTATAGCCAGATATCTCTTTACCTTTATATCCCTTTGTAAATCTAAGGCTTGTTATATCTGCCTTGTTAATCCCTTCTATCTTATCAAAGAACTTATCTAATGTTACATCTTTTATTTCTTTAGGTTCTTCTGATGCTCCATGAACCATCTTATTTTTCCAAGATTCATTCTCATAGCCTCTCCAATATGTTAATCCTATCACAGGTGCATCTGTGTTCTTTCCATATTTTGCATTTAGATTCAAATTAGCAAGTATAGAACAAGGTATTCGTTTCTTTTTCAATATAAACTTATATGGTAAATATTCAGGTTTTTTCTTGCCTTCCTCATCCTCACTCTCATATTTATTGATTAACTCATAAAAATATTTATGTAAGTCATTGTCGCATACTATGCTACCATCACCATTTCTGTTCACTATGTTATAATTTTTATAATCTACCGAATACGATTCCAACCCTTCCAATGGATTTAACTTTGTTATAGGAGGATATGACAGCCCTTGACTTTTTTTAACGGTATATAGATAAGTAAAAGCTCCACCTGCTGCTTCATTAAAATCTATTCTGTGGTAGACTTGATTCTTACTATCTACATAATATGGTCTTCTTACCACACTTCCTTTAACAGTCTTTTCAGTCCCATCAGCATCTATTACAAACAAATCAGGCTCATCAGGCTGTTCATCCTCATCTTTCGATATCATCCCAATAAAATTTATAGCTTCATCTTCATTTGTTGTAGTTTTGTATCCTATATATACTTCTCGTGCAGATCTCCAGTCCCCCCAACTAATACCTAAATGTTTCTTCTCTTTTCTTGCACCTTTATTAAAATCAAAATCAATAAATGTCCATCCTAGTCCTTCCATCTTTTTCTTAATTTTCTCTTTGCTTTCTAATCCTTCATTATCTTCGTTGGTATGGATTGCCGTTATTTCACTTATATATACAGGTCGTTTTATAAATTCTGGTCTCGCAACTATAAATTTTGCGGCACCTTCTATGCCAACATATCCACTAAAATATTCATCACCACTAAAAGACACCTTGTATCCTCTAAATACATATTCTTTTCTATACTCTTCAGTATCTACAATAATACCATCACTAGTAGGGAAATAATATTTATTTAGATTACCTTTTTCATCATACAAAGTTCTTAATACTCTCAATTCCTGCCTAGAATTCATATCTTTATATCTACTAATTGGTTCATAAACTATGTTCTTCTTATCATCACTATAACCTTTTATAGTTTGGTCATTTTTTAATATAACTACTCCCTCGTTATCTCCAAGTAAATGTGTGTTCTCTCTTACTACATCAGTCCACCAATAGTCACCAAACACTTTATCTTTTATAACATTTTTGCCTATTGGAGCCATTTTAAGATCTTTTAATTTTCCACAGCCCGAAAACATTTCTGATATATCACGAACTTTTGATAAATCCAAATCTGTATACCACTTCATATATGGTTGTCCAGTGCTAGGATTTATAACTATTTGTCCCGTTTTATCATCTATACCTGGAGTTAGATCTCCAAAATCCACGGTTTCTAAATTTTCACAACCCTTAAAGAATTCTCTCATATATCTAACTTGTGAGAAATCTAAATATGTAAGTCCTTTTACTTCTTTTAGTTTGGACATATCTTTGAAATATCCATTTGCATTGGCAGGTAATGTGAGTTTGCTGCCTCCCTGTATATTAATCTGAATCGTTAGTCCATTTGTGTCTATTTTGTAAATATGAACTCCTTGTCGCAATTCAATATGCTTTGAGTAAGTAGATGGTGCACTACTTTCATTAGTGAAATGTAAAAATGTTATATCCTTAACTTGATGTGATTCTAAAAAGTTACGAGATACTAGCTCTGATATTATTGTATCAACAGGTTGTGAATACTCATAAAGGAATTTAACTATCTCGGATGCTCCAGTCGCATTTGCTGTTCTCTTTTCTTTTACAAATCCACTACTTACATACACTGTCTCCAAAGTATATGTATCTTTTAACATATTTGATACATTGGTGTCATTTGCGACTACCCAATTTGTCAAATATAATTTTTTAAGACTTGTACAACCCACAAACATTTGAGACATATTTTTTATATTTTTTGTGTTCATTGCATTTATGCCATCAATAGTTTCTAAACTATTACAATTTGCAAACATTCTCTCATAACTACCTTTTATATCCAAAGTATCAAGCCCTGATATCTCTACAAGGTTATACATATTTGCAAAATATTCAAACCCTGATTCTATCTCTATATTTTTACCAGTAGTATTATTAATTACTACTTTTGTGCCATCTACATATGCAGTTATACCTTCTCCCAATTTATAACTCTTGCCAGTTGTATTTTCTGCATTATTTTCAAATGAGAGGCTCTGGATTTGTGAAGGGGCTATTCCCTTTATTTTTGCTATTAGATTTTTGTTATCATCACCACTAGTATCAACATCTCCACTACTATCAACATCTCCAACTATCTCAAATATGACACTAGCTAAAGCCCCTGTAATATTATTATATGTCTCATTTTTTTCTTTTTCAAATTTAGGTGTGACAAGAACCTTTTCCAACTCATTTGTATCTCTAAGCATATAAGTCTTATCTACTCCCATATTAACTACAAAATTAGTGAGGTCAAGTTCTGTTAATCGTTCAACACATCCATAAAACATCCCACTCATATTTGACACGATGCTTGTATCAAAGTTTGTTGGACTAGTATTAATAGATTTATCTGGATAATTAGCAGAGATTTTTTCTCCTGTAAAATCAATAATCTCCGCCATCATTACCCCTCTAAACATACCTGCCATATTTTTTACATTTCCCGTTTTAAAACCTGACAAATTGAAAATTCCTAAAGCTTCGCAACCCATAAACATATATGACATATCGACTACATTTGCTGTATTAAGTGTCACCACTCCATCTGGCACACTTGTATTAATCCCTGCAATTCCAGTTATGGTATTTAAATTGCTACATTTAGCAAACATATATGACATATCAGTTATTTTTTCGGTAGCCGTAAGTTTTGATAAACCTTCTATTTTTGTCAAACTTGGATTATTATAAAACATATGACTTACAGTTTTTACATTAGACCAATCCAAAAGCTCAAGTCCTGTTATACTCTCCAATTTTTTCATATTAGCAAAATAATAACTTGAATCCTCTGGCAGAGCGAATTTTTCTCCATTTAACATTGATACTGTCATAGTAGTAGAGTTATTAAAAGTTTTATATGAAATAGTTATATAATCTGACAAAGCTATTTTTTCATCTTGGTCATTTTTGTCATCTTCCACAAATTGAATTCTATTAATGTCGTTTGCAGTTATTCCTTTGAACCTATCAACGAGTCTTGGAGTATATGATACTTTGGCAGTTTGATAATGCATATATATACTACTCTGACCTATGACAGAATCATTTAAATTTAAATCAGTATTACTCTTAGGAGTATAATCAATAGGGAGATTACCAGTATACTCAGCTTTGGCTTTCACTGTTCTAAATTCATCATCTCTGTCGCTTTGTGTAAATTTGATATTTTTAATAACACTCTTTTCGTCTGACCCATCTTTTTTATATACCAAAAACACTTTTTTAAAGGTATCTCCTTGGTTTTCTTTTTTTACACCTTCGTTAAAATCTATTATCTTATTATTAAAATCAGTAACCATAGTTGCATCTTGTGTAAAGTGAGAAAAATCTAATTGATCTGTTGGAACATCATTTTTAGCATAAAGTCCAGATATTTCACCTATTGCCTCTGATGAATTAGTAGTCCACTGACAACCAAGATATATTTCGGAATTATCCTCCCCACCATTGAGATTATCATTAATTATGTCATATCCCTTTTCTTCAAATATTTTTTTTGCTGCACTATATGGCTTAACCACTGCTTTTATATCTTTTATATAATTATTTATTCTTTTATTTATAAATTTTGTATTTTTATTTGCAGTAGTTTTCACGGTAGCTAATGAACTAGAAGCAAAACTATCACTATAATATACAGTTTCTAATTTATTTGTGCCTTTTAGCATATCACCAACTGTCATATATTCGTCTACATAAAAACTTGACAAGTCAAGTGTTACCAAACTTTCACAATCCTTAAACATACTCGATAGATTAGAAGCAGTCTTTGTTTGCATATACTCAATACCTACTATTTCATTCAATTTTTTACAATCATAAAACATTCCATCAAATGAACTGACACCACTTAAATCTATACTGTTAGATTTACTATCTCTAAAAGTTACTTTTTCTAATGCTATGCAACCCTTAAACATCTCCCTTACTGATGCCAATTTTTTCACTTTCAACTTACTCAAATCAATATTTTTTAAACTTGTATCATTAGAAAACATACCATCAAATTTATGCACATTTTCTAAATTTATATCACTAAGCCCACTGATTGATTCAAGCTTTGTCATATTCGCAAAAAACCCAGTAGAGTCATCTGGCAATTTCACCACTCTATCACTTTTTAAATGCACAGTTATATTGCCATTATCATTAGATACATTTACACCATCCATTATGGTTATCCTTGCATCGTTGACTACATAATCGCCTGTAAATTTTATAGATTTTATATCTTCTTTTTTAATAGTAGAGGACAATTTATCAAATAAACTATCAA
This sequence comes from uncultured Lachnospiraceae bacterium, assembly GCA_946403075.1. Classification (GTDB taxonomy): domain Bacteria; phylum Bacillota; class Clostridia; order Lachnospirales; family Lachnospiraceae; genus UBA3633. The sequence goes on from CAMIYN010000018.1 coordinate 14,315, forward strand.
GGTAAATATCTGGATATATGAATTTAACTTCACTGCTACAACCTGTGGCATTACTTGACATCTTGTTCTTTTCAAATCCTTCACCTACTATTACTTGTGTAAGTTTAGTTGTATCTTTTAACATATTAGTTGTATCTGTCTCATTAGTTATAGTAAAGCTTCCAAGGTCAATACTCTCAATCGCACTGACTCCATAAAACATATATTTCATATTTTTGATTTTTGTAGTATCCATATCTGATAAATCAATATTTGTTAAAGATTCACAACCATTAAATAAATTTTCAAAGCTTTCTACTTCTTCAAGATTTATCAAATTAATGCCTTTTATTGTTTTTAATGATTTGCAGCCATTAAACATATTATCAATATTAGTTAATTTAGAAACACTAAAACTTGTCACATCGATACTTTCTAGATTTTCACAGCCTTCAAACATCTGTGAAATATTTTTTACATTACTAACATCAATGACAGATATACCATTTATTTCTTTTACTGATTTTAAATCTTTAAAAAATTTGGATGCATCTTTTGGCATAGCAAGACCTTTGTTATCTACATTTATTACGACCTCAGTGCCATTTACATATATTTCCAATAAACCACTTTCTATTTTTTCGCCACTTATGTTAGAACCATTTCTCATAAATGTAAGTTTTGTGATGTTTTCATAGTCTACCTTATCACGGACAACACTAAGTGTTCCCTTCATATCCCCAAGTGTTGTAGTAGTGTATTTATATATGAAATTGACATCATCCAAAGCATTAGTTGCTTTTTGTTTTTCACTATTAAATGTGACATCTACAAAAACAAAATCAAGTAACTTGGTATCTTTTAGCATATTAGTAACAATAAAGTCAGGATAAACTACAAAATTTGATAAATCCAATTTTTCTATTTTATAACAACCACTAAACATTTCTTCAGCAGTAGTTACAATACTTGTATTGAAACTCTCAAGTCCAGTTATAGTCTCTAAACTCTCACAACCTTTAAACATAAAGCTCATATCTGTTACATTACTTGTGTCCAAGTTTTCTAGTCCTTTTACTTCTTTTACCTTTGTCATACCACTAAAATACTCTTTTGCACTTGCAGGAAGTTTTGCATTTACATCTACATCAATTTTTATAGTTACACTCTTTTTATTTATAAATGCATATATGCCTTTCCCCAAATATACTGTATCTGCAATACTACTATTATCAGCATTGCCTTTTTCAAAAGATAGTGACTCTATTTCATTTTCTGGTATATTATTTTTTAATTTGTTCAAAAATTTGTTTAACACTGTATCAAATGTCCGTCTTTTGAACTCTACTTCATCTGCTGCCCCAGTTTCCTTTTCTCTTTCTTCATCAAAACTATTTTTTACATTGACAATATTTAAATTTGTAGTGCCACTAAGCATATCAGTTATTATAGTGTTACTTGATATGCTCCAGTTAGTCAAATCAAGCTCTGTTATGCTTTCTACACCCTTAAACATATTTTTCATAGTTGTTACTTTCAAAGTGTCAAAGTTATTAATCATACCACTAGTATTTAATAATTTACAACCCTCAAACATACTTTCCATAGTTTCTACATTGCTAGTATTAAAATCTTTAATATACTCTAGACTCTTTAAATTTTTACATCCATAAAACATCTTTGACATGTTAGATACTTTACTTGTATCAAAAGTATCAAGTCCCAATACATTAATCAAACTTTCACAACCCTCAAACATACTTCCCATAGTTGTTACTTTTTGAACATTAAGTCCTGCCAAATCAACACTATTTAAACTTTTATTTCCTTTAAACATAGCAGAAATGTTTGTAAGTTCTGGTGGTCTTAATCCAGATAAAGATACCTGGAATAATTTTTCATCCCCTTCAAACATACCTTCCATACTTATCACATTAGATACATCTAAATTATATATTCCATCAATACTTTCAACTTTTTTCATCCCACTGAAATAGCTTGATATACTAGTTGGGAATTTTGCATTTACATATTTTTTAATTCTCACCAATACTTTGGCACCATCCACATAGCAATCTACCCCATCAACAAGATTTTCTTTTTTGCCACTCAATTCCTTATTGGTTTTTACAAAAGATAATTCTTGTATTTCTTCTACATTAATATTCTTTAATTTATCTACAAATTTTTGTAATACAACATTTTTAGCAAATTCTTTAAAGTTTACTTCACTAGAACATCCAGTAGCCCCTGCAGTTGCTTTTGCACTGCTAAAAGATTTTGCAACATACACAGTTTCTAAATTTGTAGTATCAGAAAACATATTAGATACAATAGTAGTAGTATTTACAGTCCAGCTTGACAAATAGATAGTAGTTATAGAACTTGCTCCTCTAAACATAGATTCCATTGTTTTCACATTTTCAGTGTCAAAGGTATCTACTTCCTTTTCCAAATTTAGTAAACTACATCCATCAAACATATAGCTCATATTCGTTACATTTTCTGTATTAAAGCCCTCAAGCCCTGTTATAGTTTCCAAATTGCTATTTCCACTAAACATATAGCTCATATTTGTAGTCTCACTTGTATCAAAATTTGATAATCCATTGATACTCTTAACACTTGTCATTCCAGCAAAATAGCCTGATAAATCTTCTGGTAATTTGGCATTTACATTATTTTTTATATGAACTACAACTTCATTGTTATTCACATAACAATTTATACCATTTGCAATCAAAAGTTTACTACCCTTTATGCCATCATTAATTTTTGTGAAAGTTAATTTTTCTATATTTTCTCTCTCTATCCCTATTTTGTCTATGAAATTTGTTATTTCCACATTGTGCATATATAGTTTAAATTCTATATCATCGTTTGCAGCAGAAGTAGCATCTTTTGTTCTCTTATTCTCAACAAAGCCCTCTCCTATATACACAGTTTTTAAATTTGTAGTCCCCGCAAATATTGATTTTATATCAGTGTCATCTGTTATAACCCAATTTGATATGTATAGCTCTTTTATATTTGCAACATTTTCAAACATATTGCTCATATCAGCGACTTTTGTAGTATCAAAACTATCAAATCCCTTTCCTTCTGTAAGGCTACTACAATCTTTAAACATCTTATTCATATTAGTTACATTTTCTGTATTAAAGCCCTCAAGCCCTGTTATAGTTTTCAAATTGCTATTTCCACTAAACATCTCGCTCATATTTTTAGTCTCACTTGTATCAAAGTTAGATAATCCAACAATACTCTTAACCTGTGTCATATTAGCAAAATATTTTGAAGCATCAATAGGGAGTTTTATATTTTTATTTACATCAATTTTTACTGTGACTACATTACCATTTACATAATAATCTACTCCCTCTACAATAGTTGTAGGCTTGCCTACAAACTCTTTATTCACTCTTGTGAAAATTAATTTTTCTATATTAGCCTTATTTATGCCATCCAATTTGTCAACAAAGCTATCAAGTGTTAAGTCTTCTGAATTTTTTACAAACTCAACACTATTTTCACATCCAGTAACAATTTTTTTATTCTCAGGGAATGTAGCTCCTATATATACAGTTTGTAAATTTTTAGTATTTAATAACATATTTGTTAAATCAGTATTTTCACTAAATACCCAATAATTTAGGTAGATTTCTTTAAAGCCTTCTGCACCAGCAAACATTTCCTTCATATTCATAACATTTGTAGTATCAAAATTATCAAACATCTTGCCATCTGTAAGTTTTATACAACCATAAAACATCTTTTCCATATTTGTTACATTTTCTGTATTTAAAGCACCAATGTCAGTTATAGTCTCTAAATTGCCATTCCCACTAAACATCCCACTCATATTTGTCACATCACTCGTATCTAAATTTGATAGCCCCGAAATCCGTTGAACCTCTGTCATATTAGCAAAATAATTTGTCGCATCATTAGGTAGTTTTGCATTTATGTTGGTATTAATTCTAAGCCTTGCTACTTTTTTATCTATAAACCAAGTTACACCTTTTACAATTTCTTGCTTAGTTCCACTTAACTCTCCATCTGTTTTCACAATCATTAAACTCTCTATATTTGATCTATAAACTGCACCTGGCAACTGGCCAAAAATATCACCAAGTGTTATATCATAAATTAATAATTTAAATTCTACACTATTTGATGCTTCCGTTGCCTTTGCAGTAGCCTTATTTTTAGAAAAATCAAGTCCTATATAGACAGTTTTTAATTCTGTAGTATTTAATAACATATTGGTTGTGACAGTATTATTTGATACAAACCAATTACTCAAATAGAGTTCTGTTATGCTACTAACATTATTAAATGTATCCGCCATACTTTCAACATTTCCAGTATTAAATTTATCTATATCAACTATTTCAGTTAATTTGCTACAATTTTTAAATAAGCTACTCATATCAGTAACCTTTGATACATCAAAATTTGAAAAATCAACTCTTTCCAAATTTTTATTGCCATCAAACATCTGTGAAATATCTTTAAGTTTTTCTGATACAAAGCTAGACATATCTATATTTTTTAAGTTTTCATTACCTTTAAACATAGCCTTCATATTTGTCACATCACTCGTATCCAAATTGTCTAACCCATTTATACTTTGAACCTGTGTCATATTAGCAAAATAATATGATGCATCAGCAGGAAGTTTTACATTTGTATTATCCCTGATACAAACTGTTATATTTGTATTATTTACATAAAAATCTATCCATGGTGTGAAACTTTCTTTTTCTCCATCAAAAGGCTCTTCAGTTTTTACAAAAGTTAAAGTTTCAATTTCGTCTACCTTTATATTTTTTAAACTATCCACAAATTTATCTAATCTTATTTCCCTAGAATCATATCTCACATATTGAACATTATAATTTGTCCCTACTACTTTGGTTTCCTTTGACTTATCATAACCTTTTCCTATATGAATAGTTCGCAAAACTGATGAATAAGAAAACATATCAGTTGTAATAGTAGTATTACTTACTGTCCAACAAGTGATATATATTGCATCTAATGCTTTCACTCCATAAAATGTTCTCTCCATATTTACAACTTTTGCTGTATCAAAGTTATTAAATATTTTCCCATCAGTTATGGCATTACAATTATTAAACATATAACTCATATCTTTTACATTTGAAGTATTTAAATATTCAATCCCAATTATATTTTGTAATTTTTTGCAACCACTGAAAACTGCTTGCATATTTTCTACATTTTTTGTATCTATGTTAGTCAAATCAACTGATACTAGCTCTTCATCCCCTTCAAACATTTGAGAAATATCTTTGAGATTTTGTGTAGTGAATCCGGACAAATCAATATTTTTCAACTTCACATCGCCTTTAAACATAGCCTTCATACTATTAACAGCACTCGCATCTAGCATAAATAATCTCTCAATGCTTTTTAAACTTTCCAATCCACTAAAATAACCTTCTGCATTACTTGGGAGTTTTGCATTAATGTTCCCTTTGATTATCACTACTACTTCCTTATCATTTACATAATAGCCAATACCATTTGCGATATTAACTTTTTCATCAAAACTTCTATTAGACCTTCTAAATGTCAACTTTTCTATTGATTTTATACTTGATATATTATCTACAAATTTATTTAGTGTCACATCCTCAACATTTTTTATGTATTCATAGGCATCTTCTCTCTTACTATCAGCATATCCAGCACCTATGTATATAGTTTTTAGATTTTTAGCACCATCAAACATACTTTTTGTATTTGTTCTATCACTTACTGTCCAACCACTGATGTGAATTTCAGTTAATTCCTCTGCAAGAGAAAACATACCTTCCATATTTGTGACTTCTGTTGTATCAAAATCATTAAACTTTTCGCCATCTTTTAATTTATAACAACAACTAAACATATAACTCATATCTTTTACATTTGATGTGTCAAAAGTTTCAAGTCCATTAATAGTTTCCAAATTATCACAATTCGCAAACATATAATTCATATTTGTAGTCTCACTTGTATCCAAGTTGTCTAATCCTTCGATACTCTTAACACTAAACATATTAGAAAAGTAACCTGATGCATCAGTAGGTAGTTTTGCATTTAGAAAACTCCGTATCCTTACTGTTACTTCCTTGTCATTTACATAATAGTCCAATCCTACCTTAATTTTTTCTTTTATACCATCAAGTTCATTATCAGTTTTTACAAAGGTCAATTTCTCTATTTCATCATATTTTATTTTTGATAATTTACTGATAAATTTTTCTACTATTATCTCTTGAAATGTCACAAAATTCACACGACTATTTTTTTGGTTGTATTGTGTTCTCGCTACTTCTCCAAAACCATTTCTCACATAGACAGTTTTTATATTTTTACCAAACATATTTGTTGTATTTGTGTTTTCGGTCACAGTCCAATTAGTCAAATAAATTACAGAAATATTTGTAGTTGCAAACACATTTTGCATATTTGTGACTTTTGTTGTATCAAAATTTTCAATCGCTTCAAATTCTTTTAATGTCTCGCAATAATAGAACATATGACTCATATTTGTTACATTTGATGTATCAAAAGATTCAAGCCCCTTGATATTTTCAAGCTTGCTACATCCTGCAAACATAAAACTCATATCAGTCACACTGCTTGTATTCATAGTTTCTAGTCCAACTATTTCTTTTAATTGTTGGCAACTATCGAATAAATAGGACATATTTGTTACATTTGATGTATCAATCCCTGATATGTCAACTTTTTTTAGCGATTGACAATTATAAAATGCACGATTAATATCTATTAATTTTTTTGGTCTAAATGAAGATATATCTATTTCTAACAATGCATTATCATCAAAGAACATCTCACCCATATTAGTTACATCACTTGCATCCAATATAGATAAACCTTCAATGCTTTTAAGTTTGGTCATCCTACTAAAATAATTTCTTGCATCCGCAGGGAGTTTTGGATTTAAACGAACATCAACTCTAACTATCACTTCATTTCCATTTACAAATGCATCTATTGTTCCACCATCACTATTTACAAGATTATCCTTTTTACCATTAAACATAGCATTTGTTCTCATGAAAGTTAACTTTTCAATTTGTTCGGCTTTTATTGATAGCTCTTCATTAAACTTCCCTAATGTCACATCTTGCAACACAAGTTTAAATACTACTTCACTTGATACAGAAGTTTCACTAGTTGTCTTTTTTGTATTGTCAAAGCCACCGCCTACATAGACAGTTTTTAGATTTGTAGTATTTTTAAACATATCTGTTGTAATGATACTTCTATCTACAACCCAACTAGTTATATTTAAACTTTCCATACTACTCATACCACTAAACAATGCTTCCATTGTGTCAACTTTTGCAGTATCAAAATTAGCTAATTCATTTCCAAATTTTAGACTATTACAGCCTTCAAACATATGACTCATATCTACTACATTTTCTGTATTAAAGGATTTAATGCCATCCAATGTTGTTATACTACTACAACTTGCAAACATATAAGACATATTTTTTACATTTTTAGTTATAAAGTTTTGTAATCCACTTATACTACTTAGTTTACTCAAACCATTAAACATATAACTCATATCTTTTGTATTCTCAGTTTTAAAACTTGCAAGCCCTATTATCTGTTCTAGGTTAGAACATTCATTAAACAACTTACTCATATTTGATACTTTTGTAGTGTCAAGACCTGACACATTGATAGATTTTAATGCTACATCTTTACTAAACATTTCGCTAATGTCAGTGATGCCTACTGAATTCAAATTTTCTATACCTTCAATACTTTGGCAACTTTCCAATCCACTAAAATAACCTGCCGAATTAATTGGGAATCTTGCATTTATATTGGTATGTATTCTAATTGTCACTTCATTGTTATTTTCAAAACAATCTATGCCATATGCAAGATTTTTTATATTACCTGCAAAGTTTTCATTCGATTTTACAATAGTTAATTTTTGTATATTTTTTGCATTATTTAATTTCTCTACAAACTTCTCTAATGTCACATCAGTGATATATCTTTCTATTCTCACTGTGCTAGCTGCAGAAACCACCAAATTAGAAAATTTAGTATCATCATAACCCCAACCTACATAGACAACTTCCAAATTGGTATTCCCTTCAAATAATCCACTTGTATTTGTCGTTGCACCAACTGTCCAGTTTGTTATGTATAAATTTTTAACTTTTGTCCCTGCAAATACTCTTTGGAAGTTTTCAACTCTTCTCGTATCAAATTTATCTACTGCTTTTTCTAGGTCAAGTGATTCACAAGATTCAAACATATTGCTTAACCGAGTAACACTACTTGTATTTAAATCTTCTATTCCAGAAATATATTTTAGACTACTACACTGATAAAACATAGCAGACATATTTTCAACTTTTCCTGTATCAATACTCTCAAGCCCATATATACTTTCTAAGTCAATACATCTAGCAAACATATAACTCATATTCAATACATTGCTTGTATCCAATTCATCCAAACCAATTATTGACTTTAAGGCAGTACATCCATTAAACAATCCACTCATATCGGTGACATTTGATGTCTTAAAACTTGATAGGTTGATTTTAGTAAGGTTTACATTATTTTGAAATACTTGCGACATATTTTTTAACATATTTGCTTGAGCAAACGAAGACAAATCTATCTCAATTAACTCCCTATCGTTAGCAAACATTTCACTCATATTTTCCACTGCACTCAAATTCAAATAATTCAATCCCTCAATGTATTTAACTTTTGACATATCACTAAAATATTTAGTTGAATTCGAAGGAAGTTTTGGAGTTACAGTTAATTTTATTCTAACTACTACTTCTTTTTCATTTACAAATGCATCTATTCCTCTATTATTACCTGTTAGGTCTTGTTTGTCCCCATCAAAATCTCTATTAGTTTTTACAAAACTTAATTTTTCTATATCTTCCACTGAAATTTTATTGAGACTATCAACAAATCTATTCAAGGTTACATTTTCTGAGTTTAACACTTTTATCTCTACATTTTCAGGAAGCACTCTTCTAAGCTCTGCAGCACAATTAGGGGCTGCCCCTACATATATAGTTTCTAACTTTGTATCATATTGGAATGTATCTAAATCCATCACAATATTTTCAGTCCAACCAACAAGGTATAACTCCTTCATATTGGAATTTCCTCTAAACATTCCTTTTATTGGCTTAGTTATTTTTGTCATATTAAAGCTGCTAACTTGTTCTCCCCACTCCAAACTTTGGCAACCATCAAACATATATTCCATATTTTCTACATTTGAAGTATTAAAATTTTGAAGCCCATTAATTGTATTCAGAGCTTGGCAATTTGCAAACATATACGACATATCAGATACATTACTTGTATCAATACCAGATATATCAATATTCTCTAAATGTGTATTTCCATTAAACATAAAACTCATATCTGTCAATTTGTTAGGTCTAAATGTAGATAAATCAATCTCTGTCAACTGTGTATTGCCATCAAACATAGAACTCATATTTTCTACATCTTCTGCCTTGAGATTTTGTAATCCTTCTATAGATCTAAGTCTTGTCATACCACTAAAATATCCTGAGGAATCCTCTGGAAGTTTTGCAATCACACCACTCACTATTCTCACAGTTACTTCACTACCATTTATGAAGGCAGTAGCCATTTGGTTAATATCGTATCTCGCACCTTGTATATTGCTCCCACCCTTTACAAAAGATAATTTCGTTATGTCTTTTTTATCTATTTTATCTATATCATCAAGAAATTTGTCAAGTGTTATTTCAAAGCTATCTATGAATTCTGCATTGTTAGGTCGTTTAATTGTTGATCTCTTGCTTTCACTAAAATTTGGACCAACATATACAGCTTTTAGCGATGTGCATCCTGCAAACATATTACTTGTTTGAGTATAAGTACGAACTGTCCAATTAGTCAAATACAATTCTTTTATACTACTTGCACCATTAAAAATATAATTCATTTGTGAAACATTTGATGTGTCAAATTTATCAAGTTGCCTTTTTAATTCAAGTGAACTACAGTTACTGAACATATATGAAAAATTACTTGCCTTACTTGTATCAAAAGTTTCCAAGCCTACTATTGTAGTCAAGTTTTTGCAGTTCTCAAACATTCTGCTAAAATTTGCAGTATTACTTGTATTCATACCTGATAAATTAATTTTTGTTATCTTTGTATTATTTCTAAACATTTGTGAAACATTATCAAGCGAGCCTGTCCTTATTCCAGATAAATCTATCTCCAATAATTCACTATTATTATAGAACATACTAGACATATTCTTTACATTATTCATATCAAGATTTGATAATCCCTCAATGTATTTAACTTTTTTCATATTGTAAAAAAAGTCAGATGAATCCTCTGGAAGTTTTATACTATCTTCGGTTTTGATACGAACCACTACTTCTTTTTCATTTATAAATGCATCAATTTTATCCAATACAATATCTACTCTTTCTCCACTAAAACTCTCATTTGTTCTTTCAAAAGTTAATTTTTCTATTTCACCTCTTCCTATCCCTAATTTTGTAAAGAAATTCTTTTCTAATAAAACACTGAATTCATCTACAAATTTAACAGATTGACTTGCACCTGTAGCAGTTGCATTCATCTTCCCTGCAATGCAATTTGGTCCAATATATACAGTTTGTAGACTTGTAGTATTTTTTAACATATTTGTTGTAGTAACATTTAGGCTTATAGTCCATTTAACTAAATAAAGTTCCATTAAACTAGTCATGTTGCTAAACATACCACTAACATCTTTAATATTTTCTGTGTTAAAGTTCTTAAATACTGTCCCATCTGTTATCTTGCTAAGACCATAAAACATATAATTCATATACTCAACATTTTTAGTATTAAAGTTTTTAACACTTTCAATATCTGTCAAATTACTACAATTATAAAACATATAACTCATATTTGTGACATTTGAAGTATCAAAGTATTTAATATCTGTCAATGTAGTTATACCTTTACAATTATAAAACATAGAGCTCATATTTTTAACATTATTTGTATTAAAGTCCTTGATAGGCTCTAACGAAGTTATGTTTTTACAATCAAAAAACATATAGCTCATGTCTATTACATTACTTGTGTCAAATTTTTCAAGACTATCTATGGCTGTCAAGTTGCTTAATCCATAAAACATATAGCTCATGTCTAATACATTTCTTGTATCAAAATTTTTAATGCTATCTAAAGTTTTTATACTACTTAGACCATAGAACATAGAACTCATATTTGTTACACTCTTTGTATTAAAGCCTTCGATATTTTCCAAATTTGTTATACTACTGCAATTATAAAACATATAACTCATATCAGAAACATTACTTGTATCAAACATATTGATTCCAATTAATGTAGATAGATTAGAACAGTTGTAAAATAATTCCTTCATTGTAGTAACTCTTGATGTGTTGAGATTCAACACATTAACCTTAGTCAAACTATTGTTTTCTTTAAACATCTCTTGAATATCTCTAAGTGCACTTGTTGTTATAGTATTAGATAGGTCTATCTCTTTCAATTTTTTATTATTTGCGAACATTCCTGTCATCTTGGTTACACTAGACATATTCAAATACTCTAAACCTTTGATAGTCTCAACATTTGTCATTCCACTAAAATAATATGATGCATCAGCTGGAAGTATTATATCTTTTCCTATTGATCTAACTATTACATTCTTGCCATTAATAAATGCATCTATCTTACCTTCTACAATGTCATATCTATTTCCGCCAAAAGAACTATTAGACTTTACAAAGCTAAGTGTCTGTATATCTTCTATAGGAATTGCCAACTTATTTACAAATTTTTCAAGTATAACTCCTTGCATAAATACTACATCATCCCCTGCACCAGTTGCTAATACATTTCTCTTGCTACTATCAAAATTTTCACTTACATATACAACTGCTAAATTTGTAGTGTTTTTTAACATATCAGTTGTAATTGTGGTGCTAGGGACAATCCAATTTGTAAAATCAAACTCTACGACACTACTACATCCATAAAACATAGAACTCATATTTTTGACATTTGCTGTATTGAAATTTTTAAATATTGTTCCACTTGTTATACTAATGCAATTATAAAACATATAACTCATATCTGTTACATTACTTGTTTTGAAGTTTATAATCCCATCAAGTGTTTTAAGTTTAGTACAATCAGAAAACATATAACTCATATCTTTTACATTACTTGTATCAATTTTTTCTAAAATAGTTATTTCAGTTAAACTAGAACAATTAGAAAACATAGAACTCATATTAGTGACTTTACTTGTGTTAAGATTTCCTAAACTTGTTATTTTAGTCAAACTAGTGCAATCAGAAAACATATGACTCATATCAGTGACTTGATTTGTATAAAATTTCTCTAAATTCGGTATTTCTGTCAAACTAGAGCAGTCAGAAAACATATAACTCATATCAGCTATGTTTTTTACATCATATTTATCTAAACCAATTATTGTAGTTAGACTAGAACAATTATTAAATAATCCCATCATTGTTTGGACATTAGATGTGTTAATTCCTGAAATATTTACACTACTTAAATTTTTATTTCCTTTAAACATCTCTGAAATATTTGTCAAATTACTTGTTGTCTTGACTTGAGATAAGTCCACCATCTTTAAATTTTCATTGCCATTAAACATTTTACTCATATTGGTTACACTAGACATATCCAAATTTGATAACCCAGTTATACTCTCAACATTTGTCATACCAGAGAAATAAGATGAGGCATTTTCTGGTAATTTTGCATTAAATTTTTTATTTATCCTAATTGTTACATTATTATCTTTTACAGATGCAAATATGCCATCTGTTATTTTTGTTTCTCCTGTTATTTCTCCATTGCTTCTTTTGAAAGTCAAATCTTTTATATTTTTTGCCTGTATAGATAAATTATTTATAAATTTATTTAATATTACATCATTAAATTTAACTATTACACTATTATTTGCTCCCAAAGCTTGTGGCAATCTCTTTACAACATCAGCACCAGTTCCCATAAATATTGTCGTTAATTTTTCTGTATTACTTAACATATATTTTGTATTTGTAATATCTTTTATAGTCCAATTTCTTATATAAATTTCTGTCATATTTTTTAATCCATTAAACATATATGACATATCAGTAACCTCTTCGGTGTCGAAGTTATCAACACTTTCATCTACAATTAAGTTTTCGCAGTTATAAAACATATAACTCATATCAGTAACTTTTGCCGTGTCAAAATTTTTAATTGCATTTATTGTAGTTAGTGCTTTACACCCACTAAACATATTTTTCATAGTTTTAACATTTGCCGTATCAAAATTTTCAAGTATACCTATCTCAGATAAGTTTTCACATCCATAGAACATATAACTCATATCAGTCACACTACTTGTATTTGTTTTCATTAATCCCGACAAGCTGTTTATACTTTTACAATTATAAAACATATAACTCATATCAGAAACATTACTTGTATCAAAATTTTCAAATGAAGAAAAATCTTCCAATTTCTCACAGCCATCAAACATATGTTTCATCGTAGTTACTGCACTAGTATCTAATGTGCCAAGCCCAACTATTTCAGTTAAATTACTACAATTATTAAACATATAACTCATATCAGTTACATTTTTTGTGTTTAGGTTTGAGATATTAATTTTGGCTAAACTACTATTATTACCAAATATGTTGTTAATGTCTGTTAAGTTTGTTGATTTAAAACTAGATAAATCTACCTCTACAAGGTTTGGATTATTATAAAACATATAACTCATATCAGTCACATCACTTACATCAAGATTTTCTAGCCCTATTATAGTTTTTAGACTTGTCATGTTACTAAAATAATATGATGCATCACTAGGAAGCATTAATCTAACAATATTCCTTATACGAACTACTACTTCATTACCTTGTATAAACAAATCTACACCAATATTCTCGTCAGTAAGATCTTTTATTTCACCTTCAATTTTACTTGCACCTCTTACAAAAGATAACTTTTCTATATCAGCTTTTATATTTAATTCATCTATAAATTTTCCTAATGTAAATGGAATCTCAGCACTTTCTATAAATTGAACACTCTCGGCAACACCTGTTCCTGCCCTCTTGTTCGCTGGAAAATTCGGTGTAACATAAACCACTTTCAAATTTTTAGTATTTAAAAACATATCAGTGGTTATAGTTTCATTTCCTACAATCAAATCATTTAAATATAAATTTTCTACACTACTCATCCCATCAAACATATGAGACATATCTTGGACTTTTTCGGTAGAAATCTTATCAAATAATCTTTCTAAATTTAAACTACCACAATTATAAAACATATAACTCATATCAGTTACATTTGCTGCATTTAACTCATCAAATCCTGTCATAGTTTTTAAATTTTCACAACCATAAAACATAGAACTCATATCAATTACTTTTGTTGTATCTAACACTTCAAATCCATTTATGGTTTCTAAATTGCTACAATTATAAAACATATAAGACAAATTAACTAAATCAGTGTTTCCCTTTAAAAACCCTAAATCAATAATTGACAACTTCTCACATCCACTATAAAAATGTGAAAAAACACCAGTTCCTGCTGTATTGAATATGTCAAGTCCCTCTATGTTCCTTAAAGATTCCATTCCCATAAAGAAGCCCTCTGCACCTCCTCTATTAGTGCCCTCATCTTTTGCAAAACACAAATTTACATCACTATTTACATATACAATCGCATTGAGTCCATCCATAACAACAGCCAATCTTTCATCATTTTTCACTTCATCACTATCCTCGGTAATCTTTATTGGATACTCAATAATTGTGCCTTCTGGCAAACTGCTAACATCTATAGTTTCTTTAACAAACTTTACTGTTTCAATTAATTGATGTTTTGAATTAAGTTTATAAAAGAATCTACCAACTTCTAATATATTATCAGAATCCCCACTCTTACTAAATGATAACATTGGTTTATATCTAAACATATTAGTATCTTTTATGTTTGTCCTACCTTTAACAAAGAGTTTATTTTCTCTCTCTGATTTTACTATGACTTTCTCCAAACTATCTGTTTTTTGGAACATATAATTTAAATTAGTTGTATCTTTTATTTTAAACTTTGACAAATCTATTTCCTTTAAACTGCTACATCCATAGAAAAGCCAACTCATATCAGTTGCATTACTTGTATCAAGTGTATTTAATCCAAATATACTTGTTAAATTTTTGCAGTCAGTGAACATTCCCCTCATATCTTTTACTTTACTTGTGTCAAGTCCTGCTATATCTACTCTCTCCAAGCTATGGTTTTGTCTAAATATATCTAAAACCTCTGTTAAGTTTTTTGCCTTAAATCCAGATAAATCTACTTCCAATAATTTATAATCATACTCAAACATATGACTTATATCAGTTGTGTCTGTTCCATCCAAATAATATATGCCATTTATATATTTAACATTTGACATAGATTCAAAATATCCTTTTGCATTAACTGGGAGTTTTGCATTTATGTCTTCTCTTATCCTTACTATTACTTCGCTATCTTCTACAAATGCTGTAATACCCTCTGCAAGTTCTACTCTATCTCCTGAAAAATCATCATTTGTTTCTACAAAAGTTAATTTCTCTATTTGACTCTTGTGTATACTGAGTTTATCTATAAACTTCTCCAACACTACATCTTTTTTCTCTACTACATATTTTTTGAACTCAATTTCTCTATCTAAAGATTTGTTAATTTCCAATCTCTTACTCTCTGCAAACTTTTCACTCGCATAAATAGTTTCCAAATTTATTGCTTCTCTAAACATATCAGTTATATTTGTATCATCTGTGATAGTGAATTTATATAAATTTACTTCTACCAAACTACTACAACCATAAAACATATAACTCATATTTTTAACATCTTTTGTATCAAAGTTTTCAATCCCTTTTATGTTTTCAAGGCTACTACATCCATAAAACATATAACTTAAATCTTTTGTGCCATTTACATTAAAAATATCAAGCCCTTCTATCTCAGTCAAATTTTCCATCCCCTTAAAGAAAGCAATAGCTCCTTTTCCTTCTCTATCAAAATAAAAATCAGTATCTGCTGCTACCCATATATGGACTTCTGTTCCCTTTATAAGGGCTACTAATCTATTATCATTTGTTCCATCACTATTTACTATTGGATATTCTATTTTGCTATTTTCTTTTAACTCATCTAACTCTGCGGCTGAACCTTTTACAAATTTAATTTTTGTAATTGTTTGATATGGTATATTTTTTAATTTATACAAAAATCTACCAACTTCCAATATATTTTCATTGCCATTTAAACTATATGACAAAGGTTTCTTTTCTATAATTTTCACTGCACTATTAATATTTATTACATCTTTTTCTACGGTTTTACCTATAATAACTTTTTCCAATTTATTTGTATATGTAAATAAATCACCTACCACTACGGCACTATTTATAGTGAAACTTGATAAATCTATTTCTTTTAAACTATTACATCCATAAAACATCCAACTTATATCAGTTGCACTACTTGTATCAAGAGTATCAAGTCCAAATATTTGAGTTAATTTTTTACAATCAGTAAATAACCCTCTCATATCTTCTATTTTACTTGTGTCTATTCCTGATATATCAACTCTCTCTAAACTATGGTTTTGTCTAAATATATCTAAAATCCCTGTTAGATTTGTAGGTCTAAAAGAAGACAAATCTACTTCTATTAATTTATAGTTATATTCAAACATATGGCTTATATCAGTTGTATCTGTTGCATCTAAATAATATAACCCCTCAATATATTTTACTTTTGACATCCTTTCAAAATATTTTGTCGCATTAACTGGAAGTTTTGCATTTATATTGGTTTTTATTCTAACTACTACTTCTTTTCCATTTACAAATGCATCTATACCCCTTGCAAGGTTTTTAACTTCTCCATCAAGCTCTTCATCAGTTTTTACAAAAGTCAATTTCTCTATTTGACTCTTGTTTATACTTAATTTATCTATAAATTTCTCTAATACTACATCATTACCCTCAAAGCCATATTTCTTTTTACCTGCAATACCTAACTCTACTGATTCTTCTACTATAGAATCAGTTGCTGTATCTATTGTGGTTTCATTAGTGCTACCTATCTCACTCTCAACTTGGGTTTCAGTATTATCAACATCTACTTGGGTTTCGGTTTCTTCACTCTCTACTTGAGTTTCGGTTTCTTCACCATCTGTTTTTTCCATATCTATAGGGGCAACACTTTCATCACTCTCTTCACCTGTTGTATTGGTGGAAACTTTATCACTATCTTGCTTTTCCTCGACATCAAAACCATCTGATGTACTTTCCAGTACATCAGTCTCTTCTTCCTCTTCTACGGTTTTTTCATCGCCTGCTATCTCTATGTCATCATCGATATCCGCTTCTTCTTCACCACTATCATAAATCTCTGCACTCGATTCATAAGTTTCCGAGCCACTAGCAAGCTCTTCTATATCAAGTGGTTTACTACCACTATTACTCGCAAGTGCTTCTAGATTTACACTTGTGAATACCATTGTCATACATAAGACAAATGCTAATACTCTTTTCATTAATTTTTTCATTTTAGTTTCCACCTTTATTTATTTATTTATATAAAGTTATTGTTATACTTTTGGGAGCCCTTGTAGGGGCGAAGCACCGCGAGCCCTTGTAGGGGCAAACCAACGGAAGCCCTTGTAGGGGCGAAGTACCACGAGCCCATAGTAAGACAGTAGTGTTAACCATTGGGTGCCCTTGTAGGGGCGAACCATCGGGAGCCCTTGTAGGGGCAAACCATCGGGTGCCCTTGTAGGGGCGAACCATCGGGAGCCCTTGTAGGGGCGAACCAGTGGGAGCCCGTTTGCGAGCCCCTACATTACTTGGCTTCGCCCCCTACAGCTCGCACATACCTTGTGTCTAGAATAACTACAAAAAACAATGCAGCACAAAAGATAATATAACACTTAACTATTATCTCATATTCTACATCTAAATATCACAACAAAAGCCAAAATAGACTTCTTGTTGAGATATTATAAAATACCACAAAATCACACATTTTGTCAATATATTAATCTATAAAATTATTTAAATTCATAAAATTTGATTAAAAATTCAAAATTCTAACAATTAGTAAAATTTTGAACAATTTTCAAAATAGCAAGGACAGTTAATAATTCATATAAAATCAAGAGTTTTATCTATGTTAACTAATTTTTGCTAATCCATAGCATAGCTATATTATATTTTATAATAAGTTATTAGTTCTTATTAAGCTGTAATCCACATAACTAATTTAAATAATTTTTAGAATTTATTTTCTTGACTATTTGAGAATTTTATAAATTTTTAAGTATTTTTACACATTTTTTAAATATATTGCAATTTTTAGTGATAATAATTAATTTTTCAATCATTTGGCTGCCTTTCACAAAACAGTAGCGAAAATTGTAGGGGCGAAGCATTGCGAGCCCTTGTAGGGGCGAAGCATTGCGAGCCCTTGTAGGGGCGAAGCACCGCGAGCCCTTGTAGGGGCGAAGCATCATGAGCCCTTGTAGGGGCGAAGCATCATGAGCCCTTGTAGGGGCGAAGTACCACGAGCCCTAATCAAGATGGCAGAGTTAGCCGTAGTCTTTAACAATATATATATATTTATTTCATACAATCAACACAACAAAAAAGGGAGGGCTGAACCCTCCCTTAAAAAAATGGATAATCTTTACAAAAGTTTCACCCTACATTAATCCTTTATAATCGTATCCAGCAGCAATAACTGCTTCCTCAAACAAGTGTGTATCCACATCTTTATCAAGGGTAATTTTGACTTCATTCGTATTATGATTTGCCACTACGGCACTTACACCATCAATTTTTTTTATAGCATCACTTACCCTTGCCTCGCAATGTTCACAACTCATCCCTTCTACCCTTATTATTTTTTCCATTTGTTTTTCCTCCTTAAAATTTTTTTTATTTTTAATTTTTTTGTCACCAAAACTTTTATATATATTAAACAAATTGAGCCTTAGTGCATTCATGCACACAGTAAAACTTGACAAACTCATCGCCATTGCCCCAACCATAGGATTCATTTTATAGACAAATACTCCTGCTGCAAGTGGTATACAAATGACATTATAGAAAAATGCCCAAAACAAATTTTCATGTATATTCTTTAAAACTTTTCTACTAAGCCTTATCGCAGCTACCACATCCATAAGTTTGCTATTCATAAGCACTACATCTGCACTGTCTATAGCTACATCCGTTCCAGCCCCTATCGCTATCCCTATATTTGCTCTCATAAGTGCTGGGGCATCATTAATTCCATCCCCAACCATTGCGACTTCACCATATTTTTTTAAATCCCTAACTACCGACTCTTTTCCATTTGGCAATACCTCTGCTACCACTTCATCAACCCCAGTAAGATTTGCAATAGCCATAGCAGTTTTTTTATTATCCCCAGTCAGCATATAAACTTTGATACCCATATTTTTCATTTGCCTAATAGCTTCAACTGAGTCTTCTTTGATTACATCTGCAACTGAAATTATTCCCAAAAGCTTACCAGCCATTTCAAATAACATCGGAGTTTTCCCTTCATTTGATAATCTCTCAATTATCTCTTTTGCATCTTCCCCTATGTCTACAAGACTTGATATGTATTTAAAACTACCAGCATTTACAATTTTATCATTTATTTTAGCAGTAAGGCCACTGCCTGCAAGAGTTTTAAAATTTTCTACTCTATTTTCAGCTAAAAAACTCTTATCAAATTTGTTCTCTGGTAAGTTTTCTACAAAAAAAACTATTGATTTGGCAAGTGGATGATTTGAATTTTTTTCTATGCTATATACTATATTTAAAAACTCATTTAAATTAGGGGAAAACTCAAATATATCACTACTTTTAATTACTTCATATTTTTTTAGTGTTTTATTCTCTTCATTTATATAAATATCTACGACC
The DNA here is from genome assembly GCA_946403075.1 of uncultured Lachnospiraceae bacterium. Taxonomy (GTDB): domain Bacteria; phylum Bacillota; class Clostridia; order Lachnospirales; family Lachnospiraceae; genus UBA3633. The sequence continues at coordinate 34,399 of CAMIYN010000018.1, forward strand.
TTTGGTTCCCCTTTTGTAATTGTGCCTGTTTTATCAAGTGCAATAACTTTTACCTTCCCAGCATTTTCAAGAGCTTCACTAGTCTTAAAAAGTATACCATTTTTTGCCCCTATACCATTTCCAACCATAATTGCGACAGGGGTAGCAAGCCCAAGTGCACAAGGACAAGAAATTACCAATACTGATATTCCCCTTGCAAGTGCAAAACTTATATCTTGACCTGAAAATACCCATATCAAAGTCACTATAAAAGCTACAGCTATTACAAATGGCACAAATACAGCTGAAACCTTGTCAGCAATTCTTGCAATAGGTGCCTTAGTTGCTGCTGCATCTGAAACCATATGTATGATTTGGCTAAGTGTTGTATCTTCCCCTACTCTTATCGCCTTACATTTCAAAAATCCAGACTCATTTATTGTTGCAGCACTTACCTTATCCCCAACATTTTTATCTACTGGTAAAGATTCACCAGTTAAACAAGATTCATTTACAGCACTCACTCCTTCAATTACTTCACCATCTACAGGTATGCTATCCCCTGCTCTAACTACAAAAATATCCCCTACTTTTACTTCCCCGATTGGTATTTCTATCTCTTCATTATCTTTTATGACTATTGCAGTTTTTGGAGCAAGTTTCATAAGCGATTTTAATGCATCAGTAGTTCTACCCTTAGACATAGCCTCAAGCATCTTACCTACAGTGATAAGTGTTGGTATCATAGCAGCAGATTCAAAATATAGTTCATTATGATAAATACTCATTAATTCCATATTGGTAGAGCCATTAGTTAGCATTATAGTCATATTATATAAAACTACCAAGCTCCACAAAAAAGATATACTTGAACCAAGTGCTACAAGGCTATCCATATTTGGGCTTCGCATGATTAATGCTTTAAAGCCATTTACAAAAAATTTGTTGTTTATACTCATTACAATAATTGCAATAAGCATTTGAGTAATAGAAAGCCCAATTAGATTGTTATTTAAAAAACTTGGTAGTGGAAGATGAAGCATATTATGCCCCATAGTAATATACATTAACACAACCAAAAATATAATAGATGATACCAATCTCTTTTTAAGTTTTGGTGTTTCTCTATCTATTAGTGCATCTTCATCAGCAGACAAAGTTTGATTTCCCAGATTTTCACTTTTACTCCCCTTAACTCTTGCACTATACCCAGCTTTAACTACTGCAGCAATTATCTCATCATCTCTTGCTATTCCTTCTACTCCCATCGAATTAGTAAGGAGACTTACAGACACAGAATCTACTCCTTTAACTAGTGAAACTGCTTTTTCTACTCTTGTTTGACAAGCAGCACAACTCATTCCTTCCACGATATATTGTTTCATTTTTTTCCTCCTTTCATTTTTTACTCGCGATGTTTTGCATCTACTACTATCACTATTTTTTTGATACGGGCTCGTGGTACTTCGCCCCTACAGATAACTCTGCTGTCTTGCTACGGGCTCGCTTAGGGCTCCCACTGGTTCGCCCCTACGGTTAACATTACTGTCTTGCCTCGGGCTCGTGGTACTTCGCCCCTACTGCTAACATTACTGTCTTGCCTCGGGCTCGCGATGCTTCGCCCCTGCTGCTAACATTACTGTCTTGCCTCGGGCTTGCGATGCTTCGCCCCTACAACTAACACTACTATATTGCTGCGGGCTCGTGGTACTTCGCCCCTACGGCTAACATTACTGTCTTACTACGGGCTCGCGATGCTTCGCCCCTACATTACTTGGCTTCACCGCTACGGTTCGCACCTATCTCATAAGTTTGTTTATCATTTCTGTAAATTCTATAACAGCTCTCTCATCCCCATTTTGTATGTCTACTTTTACACAGTTTTTTATGTGACATACAAGTAATTCTTTGTTAAAACTATTTAATGCATTGTTGATAGCTGTTACCTGCATAAGTATCTTGGGGCAGTATTCATTATTTTCTACCATCTTTATAACACCTCTCACTTGCCCCTCAATTTTTTTCAACCTTGTCGTAAGTTTCTTTTTTTCTTCTTCTGTCCTCATCTTATGTTTATGTATGTATTCTATTTTTTTCATGCTACACCTCCATATACATTATACCCCTATATAGTATATTTGTCAAGTAATAAAAAAATCCCTATATTGAGATTTTAATTATGGTAATTTTGCTTATGAAAATCCTAACAATATATGATTTTCAAAATTTCGTCTCTTAAAAACTAAAAAATAAATATTTTAAAACTTAACTCTCACAAATTTATAAATATTCACATCAATTATATCTTTAAAATATTTTTTAAAACTCCTTTTATCACTACACAAATTTTCTTTATCTGCTTTCTTTAGTTTTTTAATTTTACTTTCAAGCTTTAAAGCATTACTTCTGCCATCAGTTTTATACAAAACTTCTATCTTTTGTGGCTTAAATGCCTTTGTCCATTTTGCTCCCTTTATACCACTCTTATGTTCTAGAAATCTTCTCTTATAATCAGTAGTTATCCCAGTATAGAGTTTATCTTCTTCACACCTTATTATATAGATAAAATATTTCATACTAAAATTTATTAATTATCAAATATTTTTGTATAGAAGTAATAGCATTTGCCCCATCACTGCAAGCAGTTATAACCTGTCTCAAAACTTTTTTTCTCACATCCCCACAGGCATATATTCCAGATACACTACTTTCACAACTTTCATCTGCAACTACATAACCATTATCTATTTCTACTAAATTTTTTACGAGTTCAGTATTTGGATTAATCCCAACTGCTATAAAGACTCCATTTACTTCTATAGTTCTATCCACATTTTCATTGTTTTTTATATTAATATTTTCTACAAAATCTTTTCCCACTATTTCTTTCACTTCACTATTAAAAATTACTTCCACATTTTCTTTACTAAGTAATTCTTTTACCAATATATCAGTTGCTCTAAACACATCTCTCCTAAGTATCACATACACTTTTTTACAAATTTTTGATAAAAAAATCGCATCCTCTACAGCAACATCTCCACCACCTATCACGGCAGTTGTTTTCCCCTTAAAAAAAGCACCATCACAAGTAGCACAATATGACACACCTCTTCCTATAAATTCTTCTTCCCCTACTGCACCAAGTTTCATTGGATTTGCACCAGTTGCGAGAATTACAGTTTTCGTATCATACTCATTTTTTTTTGTTATAACTTTTATTAAATTATCTATTTTTTTTATTTCAATAGCTTTTTCTTTTACTATCTCAATATCCATATGCTTACTATGTTCTGCAAATTTGTCATATAATTCTTGCCCTGATAAACCAAAAAAGCCTGTATAATTTTCTATCTCATAAGTATTAACTATTTGACTATCAAGTGAATATATATCTTTTAAAACCACAAAATTTAATCCCGCTCTTTTTGCATAAATTGCTGCAGTGAGACCTGCAGGTCCTGTCCCTATTATTATTAAATCATAAATATTGTTTTCCATATTTTTATAGTGTATAAATCATTATATACACATTCTCCTTTTTTATTTTTTATATCATCAAATCGGGCTCGCGATGCTTTACTCCTACGGTTAACACTACTATCTTGATACGGGCTCGTGGTACTTCGCCCCTACGATTAACATTACTGTCTTGCTTAGGGCTCGCGATGCTTCGCCCCTACAGTTAACATTATTCTCTTGATACGGGCTCCCTATGGTTAACTCTACTGTCTTGCTACGGGCTCGTTTAGGGCTCCCAATGGTTCGCCCCTACGGCCCCTACGATTAACATTACTGTCTTGCCTCGGGCTCGCGATGCTTCGCCCCTAC
>CAMIYN010000019.1 GCA_946403075.1 uncultured Lachnospiraceae bacterium
GATAAGTGTATTATTAATTAATATAAAATAGGTCTAACTTATAGGGTTCATAAGAGTTTACTCTTTTTTGTTTTTCCATATAGCTTTAATTTTAGCTACTGCTTTCATTTTTTCTTCATAGTCATCATCTAAATTATTATACAATGAAGAATCAAAAACATCACATGATAAAGAATTGCAAAAAGTTCATAAAGAAAAATGGGTAGAATTGCTAAAGGTTTATGCAATATAGCTATAAAAAGTATTATCATTATTTAATACTTATAATGTTAAAACAAAAAAGAAAAACTATTTTTTAGGATTTGGAAAACGTTAATTTAGTATTAGGTATTAAGTAAGTTAGCCCCAAAATGTTAGAATTGATGAAATATAATATATTACGATAATTGGTAGAAAAAGAGTTCTCTTAATATAATTAACTACCTTCCCCCCACCCTTGACATATTGAGTGTTTTTTAGTATTATTTTATGATTATGAGGCTTGCGAAAGTGATTGTCACAAGTAGCTTCTTTAAATATTGAAAACATTGTTTTTACAATAGAGTAAATAGCCTTAATTTTTTATGGAGGTAGTAAAATGAATTTAACATTTGTTCCAAAGGCATCAGATATTAATTCAAAAAAATGGTTTGTAATTGATGCAAATGGTGTAGTTTTAGGTAGGCTTGCAACAAAAGTTGCAGAGTTGCTTAGGGGAAAACACAAAGTTACATACACTCCTTACCAAGATATGGGAGATTATGTAATTGTTGTAAATGCTGAAAAGATTAAAGTGACAGGAAAAAAATTAGATCAAAAGGTATATTTTCATCACACAGGTTGGGTCGGAGGTGAAAAGTATATAACTTTAAAAGAGCAGTTAAAAAAGAGACCTGAAAAAGTTATAGAAGATGCAGTTAAAGGTATGTTACCAAAAGGACCATTGGGTAGAAAAATGTATAAAAAATTATTTGTGTATGCTGGTGAAAATCATAAACATAAAGCTCAGAAACCTGAAGCTTTAGTGGTGTAAGGAGGTAATGTATGACAACAAATAGATATTATGGAACAGGTAGGAGAAAAAAATCTGTTGCAAGAGTATATATATATAATGGAACTGGGAATATAACTATTAATAAGAGATCTTTAGATGATTATGTTGGTCTTGAAACTTTAAAGAAAATAATTAGACAGCCATTTTCAGTTACAAAAACTGATGGTAAGTTCGATGTTTTAGTAAATGTATATGGTGGTGGGACGACAGGTCAAGCTGGTGCGATAAGACATGGTATTGCGAGAGCATTGCTACAAGTGGACAAGAGTTATAGACCACTATTAAAGAGAGATGGACTACTTACAAGAGACCCAAGAATGAAAGAGAGAAAGAAATATGGTTTGAAAGCTGCAAGACGCGCACCACAATTTTCTAAGAGATAATAAATATTTAATATGCCTGCTTGCAAAAGTAGGCTTTTTATTTTATAGAGAGGATGTAAGCTATGGATGATGAGTTGATAGTAGAACAAAATGAAAAACAACACCCTGATTATCAAAAAGAAATTGTCAATATAATCAAAAAAACGAGATCTCCTAAAGTATTAGCAGATAAATTATCAGAGTATCATGAGAGTGATATAGCAAATACATTAGAATTATTAGAAAAAGATGAAAGAATAAAATTATATCATGCATTAGGCATAGAGACCTTGTCAACAGTTCTTGAGTATACAGAAGATATAAGTAAGTATTTTGGAGAGATAAGTGTAAAAGGAAAAATTGGGATTTTATCTAATCTCGAATCTGATACTGCTGCTGAATATCTTGATACATTAAGTGAAAATGAAAGAAAAATTTTGATTGATTTAATGGATGATGAGTCAAAGAGAGATATTGAGCTCATTAGTTCATTTGATGATGACCAAATTGGTAGCAAGATGAGTACTGATTTTATAGTTATTAAAGAAGAAGTAACTATAAAAAAAGCGATGAAGGAAGTTGTATCTCAAGCATCCGATGTAGATAATATATTAACGATTTATGTGGTAGATGAAAATGATGAGTATTCTGGTGCTATATATTTAAAAGATTTGATAAGAGCAAGGGAATCAAATAATCTTGATGATTTAATAATATCATCTTATCCCTATGTATATGCAGAAGAAAATATAGATGACTGTATAGAAGACCTAAAACAATATCAAGAAGATTCAATACCTGTCCTTGATAGTAATAATAAAATAATAGGTATTATTACACTTAGTAGTTTAGTAGAGGTTGTAGATGAAGAGTTTGGGGAAGACTATGCAAAATTAGCAGGTCTTACAAATGAAGAAGATTTGCGAGAGCCATTACTTGATAGTATTAGAAAAAGATTACCTTGGCTTATAATTTTACTAGGCTTTGGAATGGTTGTATCATCAGTCGTAGGAGTTTTTGAACCGATTATAACACAACTTGCAATTCTTATGTGTTTTCAATCTTTAATACTTGATATGTCAGGAAATGTGGGGACACAGAGCCTTGCTGTAACAATTAGAGTTTTAATGGATGAAAATTTGAGTGGTCTAGAAAAATTTAAATTTGTATTTAAAGAAGGAAGAATAGGGTTTTTAAATGGATTAATTTTAGGGATAACTTCATTTATATTTATAGGATTATATTTACATTTTATTAAAAATATGATGGTGTCAAATGCATTTATAGTTTCTCTTTGCATATGCCTTGCATTAATTATTTCTATGACATTGTCAAGCATTATGGGAACAGTGATACCTATATTTTTTAAAAAGATTAATATGGACCCTGCTGTAGTATCAGGGCCATTAATTACAACTATAAATGATTTAGTGGCAGTGGTTACATATTATGGACTAGCAACATTATTTTTAATAAATGCAAAATAGTAATGAAAGGATTTTTAATATGAGAAATATAAAAAAGATTTTAATAATTAGTATAGTTTTTTTATCAGCATTAATTGTGTCATGTAAAAATATAAATGATAAGTATAACATAAATAATGCCACAGGTTTTCAATCTACCAATCCTAAAAAAAATGAGATTTTAAAAGTTGAGTCTGATAATAAAGAAAATGAGGTTCTAGTTGCTTTTTTTTCAGGTTATGATGAAGTTGAAAAATTTGCATATGTAATAAGTGATTACACATTGGCTGATTTATACAAGATTAATCCCGTTATCGAGTATAATGATATGGATTATATAGATAACGAGAATAGTAGAATATTTTCAGAACAAAAAGAAAATTTAAGACCTGCAATTTTAAATAATATGAAAGATATAAAAAAGTATAAATATATTTTTTTAGGATTTCCTATATGGTATGATAAGGCTCCAAGGATAATTTTAAAATTTCTTGAGAGTTTTGATTTTACAAAAAAAACAATTATTCCTTTTTCTATGACTGATGATTATGATATTGATAATGCGATAAATGAAATAAAAAGCATTGTAGGTAGCAATGTAGAAGTTTTAGATGGATTTAAATTCACATCAAAAACTTTACTTGATGAAGCAACGAGCGAAGTGGATAATTTGAATATAGAGTTTAAAATTGATGATAGATATGATGAAGAATAATTTGGATGGAATAATATGGAACAATTTTTTAATGATGTATTAAAAGAAATAACTGCTGGCAATCCACTTGAATTGGTAGAAATAATTAATTCAGATAGTTCAACACCGAGAACAGAGGGTGCAGTTATGGCAGTAGATAGAAATAAAAAAATCTGGGGAACTATTGGTGGAGGTGAAATTGAATTTATCGCCATAAATGAATCTGTAGATTTTATTAAAAATGAAATTTCTACACAAAAGAAATATGCATTAAACAATGAAATCCATAGTGTCAATAAAACCAATATGATATGTGGTGGAAATGTTTTATTAAAATTTACATTTCTAAAAAATAATCAAGAATCTATTGATTATATAGATAGTTTATCAAAAAAGTTAAAAGATAATTCGAGATATTTTATTTTTGGTGCAGGGCATGTGAGTCTTGCTCTATCAAAAATTTTAAGTTTCCAAGGATTAAATGTAGTTATATACGATGATAGAAAAGATTTGGCAAATCATAGTAGATATGAAGACAAAATAAAAATTTTTACAAAAGAGTTTGATGAGTTAGATAGAGTTTTAGATATAAATGAAAATGATTATGTTGTCGTTATGACAAACGGACACACCAATGATTATATTACTGTCAAAAAAGTTTTATCAAAATTTAATCCTTATTATATAGGGTGTATAGGTAGTGAAAAAAAGACAAAAGTATTAAAACAAATGCTATTAGATGATGGTCTTGATAAAAATAAAATAAGTAAGATACATGCACCAATAGGAATAAGAATTGGTGCAGAGTCAGTTGAAGAGATAGCAATATCAATAGCAGCAGAGTTGATTTTATATAGAGCAATTAAAGAGAATAGAAGAAAGATTTTAAGTAATAAATCAATATTTGGAAGGCTTGATGAATATAAGGTATAGTTGGGGGGATTATGATAGATTTTGATGCAGAAAAGAAAAAGTTTAAGAAAAATATGGAATTTGAAGAGTTGAAAGATGCTCTTGCAAGTTATGACATTACTGATATGGACGATGTCATGTTTGATATTGTAAAGTCTATTAGAGAGAAGAATAAAAATAATGGAACAATTTGAAATAGAGAATAGGAAAATATCAAATACTTATTACAATATTGCAATAGAAAGACTTGATGAAAATGACTTATATATGGCGACTTTTTTTCTCAAGAAGTCGCTAATTTATAATAAAGATAATATCGATAGTAGAAATTTACTTGGTCTCATTTTTTATAGACAGGGTGATGTCGTAGAAGCACTTGTGCAGTGGATACTTAGTAAAAAGTATAATGCAGAAGACAATTTAGCAATTGATTATATTGATGATGTCCAAAATGATCCTAATTCTCAAGATTTGTTTAATGCTGTTAAAATTTATAATGAGGCAATTGATAATATAGATTTAGATAGAAATGATTTAGCTATGATGCAGTTATATAAGGTTCTTAGTTTAAATCCAAATCATTTTAAGTCGTTAGTATTGATTTCTATTCTATTAGTTAGGATAAAAGAGTATTTAAAAGCAGGTTCATTTTTGCTTAGAGCAAGAAAAATTGATAGTGGTAATTTTCAAGCAAATAAGATTATGAATTATGTTTTAGCTAACACAAAAAAAACTGAGATAAAAGAAAAAAGGCTCGCAAATATTTATTCAAGTAAGAAATTAGAGTCTGATGATTTTATTTTACCAAGGAAGTATATAAAACTTAGCACAAATCAAAAAATAGTTTTTGTATCAATTGGATTATTGATTGGTAGTATTTCATATCATACAATTATAATGCCAATTATAAGAAGTAGTATTGGAAATGCTGCAAATAATAATGTTATAAGATATGCAGATATAGTAAATGAGCAAAATAAACAAATAAGAGATATGACAATAGAAAATGAGCAGTTAAAAACAGATTATGATAAGGCAAGTGTGAGATTAAAAGCATATGAAGAGCAAAATAGATTATTTACATCACAGTATGAGACTTTAAATGAGATAATTAGATTGTTTGATGAGGGATATATAAGTAGGGCATCAAGAGAATACATAGATTTGGATAAAGATAGTATAACAGATGAGACACTCTTGATGCTATTAAATAATGCAAGGTCAAGGATTGAGGGGCTTGGAGCAAAGAGACTTTGTGAACTTGGGACAGAGTCTTGGAATGCAGGAAACAAAACACAAGCTATTACATATTATCAACTATCACTTGGAATAAATCCAAATGATCCTGAGACTATGTTTTTGCTTGCAAGATTATATCAGAGCCTTGGTAGAAATTCTGATGCAAATCCATTATTTGATAAAATCATAGCAGAACATCCAGATTCTAATTATTCAAAGCGATCAAGAGATGCAAGAGGCTATTAAGAAAATCTCTAAAAAGCCTAATGGTTTATCTATGGGTTCTTATGGAACATTTATTATTTAGTTATTTTAAAAATGCAATTTAAAAATCGTTTGTTATTTGAGATTTCAATAATTTGCAATATATGATTTAAATTTTATATATCATACTAGAGATTCAATATACAATTTTAGATATTTATTAATAGGGATATATTTTGTCTCAGCTAATTATAAAAGACTAAAATATAGGTTTTAGTCTTTTTATATTTTTTTAAAATGTTTTACCTACAAAATCTTGACTTTATCATTATCAAACCAATATTGACAATATTATTTATATAATGATATAATACTTAATGGTAATTCATATGAAAGGTGTATTTGCAAAATTAAATACTTGTTTTGTATGTTGCATAAAGGCAATTCATTTTTCGTGTGCATACAAAAAATAGTTTATTGTATTTAAAATAATTTATTTAATGCTACGGAAAATGAATCCGTAGCATTTTTTATATATGAATTACCCAAAAAACTAAAAGTGAAAGGAGAAATATAATCAGTTTTTAAATTAATAACTGCATTATATAAAAATAATATGAAAAAAATAGTTAATAATGCTTATGAACTAATTGGAGAAACTCCAATATTAAATGCAAAAAAATTCGCTTTAAAAAATGATATTAAAGATGTAGAGCTATTAGTTAAACTTGAATATTTAAATCCAGCAGGTTCTGTAAAAGATAGAATTGCTTATGCGATGATAATAGATGCAGAAAAAAGTGGTAAATTAAAACCAGGTGGAACAATAATTGAGCCAACAAGTGGAAATACTGGTATAGGCATTGCTTCCATTGCTACACAAAGAGGATATAAAGCAATATTAACTATGCCAGAAACTATGAGTGTAGAGAGAAGAAATATGCTAAAAGCATATGGAGCAAGCATTGAATTGACTCCTGGAAGTGATGGAATGAAAGGAGCAATAAAAAGAGCAGAAGAATTAAATAAGGAAATTAGTAATTCTGTTATTCTTGGTCAATTTGATAATCCTGCAAATGTTAAAATTCATTATGAGACAACTGGCCCTGAGATATGGGATGAAACTGATGGAAAGGTAGATATTTTTGTATCTGGCATTGGGACAGGTGGAACTATAACTGGTGTTGGCAAATTTTTAAAGAGTAAGAATCCAAATATTAAGATTATTGCAGTTGAGCCTATGGCAAGTCCTGTATTATCAAAGGGCATAGCAGGATCTCATAAAATACAAGGGATAGGTGCAGGATTTGTTCCAAGTATACTTGATACAAAAGTCTATGATGAAATTATAACAATAGAAAATGAAGAAGCATTTGAAGAAGGAAGAAAATTTGCCAGTGCAGAGGGTATCTTGGTAGGGATATCATCTGGAGCAGCACTTAGAGCAGGAGTTATGCTTGCAAAAAGAAGTGAGAATATAAATAAAAAAATTGTTATATTGCTTCCAGATTCTGGGGATAGATATTTGTCAACTCCATTATTTAATATAGAGTAGCGGTAAAATACTAATCATAATAAAAAAATTTAATTTTAAAAATTTATGGAACCTCTAATAAAGGGCAGTTTTCAAAATAAGATTTTAAAAGGGCTTTATAAATTATAAAGCCCTTTTTTAAGTAATGTGAATGTTTATTTAAAAATATAAATCTCTAGTTCCAGTTTCTATTTTTTTTAATTCTTCCCTAACCAGTGTCCTAAGTTCTATTTTACCAATGTTTTCAATTTCTTTTTCTATAAGAGCCTCTCCAATTTTTCTTGTCGCAGGATTAGCATAATCTATAAGATATTCTTTTAGTGTCATAAGTGCATTTGGTTGACAACAGTTTTGGATTATACATATTTTCCTCCCAATATTTTATTTAAGGTTTCCTTATTAGAGATTGCAATAAAAAAAGCTACCTTGGGAGGTAACAAATTAAAAACAACAATTATTGATAATTAAATAGTATATAAAATTTTTAGATTAATAATTTGTTTCTTCTCCCTTAGAAAAGTCTTTGGAATTAGATTAGCAATTTTTTATTATATCATTGTATCAAATCTTTCTAATTTTTCAAGAATAAATTTTTGTTTTTAAATTATTAAAAATTATTATAATTTGATTTAAATTATTTAAAATAATAATTATACAAAAGATGTGTAGTAAAGTATAATTAATTAAGTTTTAAATAGGTTGTCTTTTTAGATATGATTAATTTAAATTAAAAATTTTGTTTTAAAGAGACATAAGATATTTAAGGATTTTTAAAAAAATGGATAATTTGACAAAAGAACAATTATTAAAAATTGAAAAAAAGAAAAAAAATAATTTAGAAATTGCATTTGACTATTTAATAATATTTTTACCATACATTGCCTGTTTATTGGCAGTTTTTGAATATCTATTTATTAAAAATAAATATCAAAATGATTTTATGTATAGGTATTTAATTTTATTACTAATAAGCATATCAATATATACAATATTTATTATAAAAAGTATTTATTTATTGTTAGTAAAAAATGATGATAATTCATTTATTAAATATAGAAATAGAGCTCCTTGGATAGTGGTTATTTATTTATTTTTGACATTGTTTGATTATCTTACTTTAAAAACAGGAATATTAATGTATCCATTTATACCTTGGGTAAATGATATTATAAATATAATTATAGAAGATTATAAAAATTTACTTATTAGCACTTTGTATAGTTTGCGATTATTGTTTTTGGGTTATGCAATAGGTGTGTTAACTGGATTAATAACAGGTATTTTTTGTGGCTATAGTAAAAAAATTAGATATTGGATAAATCCAATATTAAAAATACTTGGACCTATTCCTACTGCCACCTGGATACCACTTATAATGATTGTGGCTACATCTCTTTTTGGTGGTGCTGTATTTATAATTTCTCTTGGGGTATGGTTTTCGGTTTCTGTAGCTACAATGACAGGTATATCAAATGTTGATATATCTTTTTATGAAGTAGCAAAAACCTTAGGTGCAAAAGATGTAGATTTAGTTTTTAAAGTAGCGATACCTTATGCTATGCCAAATATTTTGCAAGGAATGACACAAGGCATGAGTTCTGCTTGCATCTCACTTATGATTGCAGAGATGCTTGGAGTAAAAGCGGGACTTGGCTGGTATATAACTTGGTCGCAAAGTTGGGCATCATACAATAAAATGTTTGCCGCTATAATTATAATTTGTATTGTATTTAATTTAGTTGCAAAACTACTTGACAAAATAAAAAATTATTTACTTAGATGGCAAAACTAAAATGATAAAAAATATAGAGTTAAAATTAAATAATATATCAAAGAGCTTTGTAAAAATTGATGTAGATAGTATTACACAAGCAGTATCAAACATAAATATGGATTTGACAAATGGTGAATTTGTAAGTTTGGTAGGACCATCAGGCTGTGGCAAGTCAACAATCCTTAGATTGATATCTGGTCTCATATATCCTACTTCGGGAAGTATTACATTAAATAATGAGAATATTGTTAAACCAACAGAAAAAATTGCTATGGTATTTCAAAAGCCTACATTATTTCCGTGGCTCACTGTTAGAGATAATATTGGATTTGGAATGAAAATAAAAAACAAAATAGATGATATAAAAATTGATAAAATGATTGAATTAATAGGACTTGGTGATTTTAAATATGATTATCCAAAACAGCTATCAGGTGGCATGGCACAAAGAGTTGCACTTGCAAGGGCAATTATTAATGAACCAGAAATTTTATTACTTGATGAACCTCTTGGTGCATTAGATGCATTTACAAGGATGAATATGCAAGATGAAATTTTAAATATGTGGAAAAAAACAAAATGTCTTGCAATAATGGTGACTCATGACATTGAAGAGGCGATTTATATGAGTACTAAAGTTGTAGTTATAAATAAAAATCCAGGTCGAATAAAAAGAATAATTGATGTCAAATTAGAAAATAGAGATAGAAATAGTAAAGAATTTATGGAATATAAAAATGAAATTTTAGATTTACTAAAATAGTAAATTTTAAAATATATTTTTTAGGAGGAAATAGTTAAAATGAAAAAATTATTTAAAACTATACTTGCAATGACTATTTGTATATCAATAGTCGGATGTAGTCAAACCGTAGTGAGTGTCAATGATTCAAATTTGTCTTGGGAAGAGAGATGGCAGAAAGAACCTTTTTATGATAAGCCTGTGACTTATTGGATTCAAGACCCTTGCCAATCAGGGCCAAGAGTTGCAGACCTTTTGGGATATTTTCAAGAAGAAGGTATAAAAGTAGAAGGCTTAAAAGGAAAAAGTTATACAGAACCTCTCGGAACAAATAAATGTCAAGTTGCAGTGGGACACATTGCCACATTAATGGTTCCATCAACAAATGGTGTGGATTTGACTTTTGTAGGAGGAGCACATCACGGCTGTAAATCCCTATATGCACTTAATGATAATAAATTTAATAGGACAAGTGATTTGATAGGACAAAAAGTCGCTGTTCCAAATGGTATAGGAGCATCTGATTATAATATCACAGCTTGTCTATTAGATGCTGATGGCATTGACCCATTAAAAGATGTAAATCTTGTGCAAGTTGATAACGGAGCTTGTGTGCAGGCTATGGAAAATGGTGAGATAGCAGCAGCCCTACTTGGAGATGGATTTGCATATAATATGGTAAAAGAAGGCAAATTAATTCGCATTAGGTCTTTACTTGATGATGATTTCAAAAATAAAACTTGTTGTGTAGTAGCAATGAATAAAACTTTTATAAATGAAAATCCTATCACTGCAAAAAAAGTATTAAATGCTATAAATAAAGCTCATGACTACATGAGAGAATATCCAACTGAGTCAGTAAATATGTTGATAGAAGATGGCATAATGACTGGTGGATTTGAGAAAAATTTTGCAGTTCATTCTTCATTAAATTTTGGTATTAGAGATAATGATAATGAAAGAAGTTTGAGAGATTATGCTGATACTTATATAAGACTTGGATTACTTACAAAATATAAAAATGTTGATGATGTTATGAATATTATATGGACTCCATTACCTGAATTTAACTAAATTGTAAGGGGATTTGTATGTTTAATTTGCCAGAAAAATTTGAAGAGTTTAGTGAAGCAAGAAGAAATGGCTTTATGAAGGCAAAGGAATTAAAGGAAAGTGGTGGAAGACTTGCTGGTGTGTTTTGCACTTATACTCCACTTGAAATATTTGATGCTGCAAATGTAATACCTGTGTCTCTTTGTGGTATGAGTGATGAGACAATACCCGCTGCAGAAGTAAATTTGCCTAAAAATCTATGTCCTTTAATAAAATCGAGTTATGGCTATGCAGTATCTGATAAATGTCCTTATACATATTTTTCAGATATTATAGTAGGAGAGACTACTTGCGATGGTAAAAAGAAAATGTATGAGATGCTTTCTGAATTAAAAGATACATATATACTTCATTTACCACAAGGCATAGATAGACCTTATGCAAAAGATATGTGGAAGCAGGAAATAATATTACTAAAAGAAAAACTAGAAGAAAAATTTGGTATTAAGATTAGTGATGATGATGTGAGAATTGCTGTTAAAAATAGAAATAAAGAGAGGCAAATTAAAATTAGATTATTTGAAATGAATAAATCTATACCAGCAAAATCAAAATATTTAAATTTGCATAAAATAGTTGATAGTTTAAATTTTTCTTTTAATAGATTGGATGATTTAAAAAAAATTGAAGAGACCCTAGATGAGATAGATAGAGAATATAGTAAAGGGCTAAGACCTGTTAGTGAAAAAGATAAAAGAATTTTAATTACGGGATGTCCTATATCAGGGGTACTTGATAAAACTATTGGAGAAATCGAGAGAAATGGTGGGGTTGTAGTTGTAATGGATAATTGCAATGGTATAAAAGCAGCAAAAAATATGATAGATGAGAATTCACCTGATATATATGAAGCGATAGCAAATAGATATATGAATATTGCTTGTGCTGTTATGACACCGAATACAAATAGGTTTACTCAATTAAGAGAACTTGTATCTGAGTATAAGGTAGATGGAGTTATAGATGTAATATTACAGAGTTGTCATCCATTTGATGTAGAAAAGTATAAAATTAGTAAATTGTGTAAAGAGATAAATGTCCCATATTTATCAATAGAGACAGATTATAGCAATACTGATGTGGGGCAGTTATCGACAAGAATACAAGCATTTATTGAAATGCTTTAGAAATAAAATATAAGGAGGAAAGAAAAATGGCAGTTGATTATAGACAAATGTGGAAAGAACTTGATATGGATTTAGAAAACCATGATAATTTGTGTAATGTCTTGCCTGTGGCATATACAGATATTTATTTGATGCAAAAAAATCGTCCAAAGGCAATGGAGTTTTGGGATACTGTAGTAGGTGCAATACACGGCATTAGACCTGCAGAATTAATAGAAGCACAAAAAAAAGGACAAAAAGTATTTGGCACTTTTTGTGTATATGTGCCTGATGAAATAATTATTGCATTAAATGGAATAGTTACAGGTCTTTGTGGTGGTTCACAATTTTGGGTACCAGATGGGGAAAAAGTTTTACCAAAGAGTATGTGTCCTCTTGTGAAAGCATCTGTAGGAGCAAGGCTAAGTAGGACTTGTCCGTTTTTTAGAATTGCTGACATGTATGTAGGAGAGACTACTTGTGATGGTAAAAAGAAAGCATATGAAATACTTGGTAAAGATGTGCCTATGTATATAATGGATGTACCACAAATGAAGAGACCAGAAGATATAGTTAAATGGGCAAAAGAAATATCACTATTTGCAAATAAGGTAGAAGAAGTCACAGGAAATAAATTAACTATTGAAAAATTAAACGAAGCAATTAAAATTGTAAATGATAAGAGAAGAGCGATAAAGAGAGTATATGAAGCAAGAAAAAATTTAGATGTCCCAATAAGCGGTAAAGATGCACTCCTTATGATGCAGATAGCATTTTTTGATGACCCTATTAGATGTGCCGAGATGTGTAATAAACTTGCTGATGAACTTGAAGAGAGAATAAAAAATGGAGTGTCAGTTTTTGAAAAAGGAGCAAAGAGAATATTAATCACTGGAACTCCTATGGCAATACCAAATTGGAAATTGCACCACATAGTAGAAAGCCTTGGAGCAGCAGTAGTTTGTGAAGAAATGTGTACAGGTACAAGATATTTTGAAAATGAAGTAAAAGAAAATTGTGCTTCACTTGAAGAAGCATATTTAGAACTTGCAAAAAGATATATGAAAAATAATTGTGCTTGTTTTACTCCAAATGATGGAAGGATTGATGACATAAAGAGACTTGCAAGAGAATATAAAGCAGATGGGGTTATAGATGTAAATCTTAAATTTTGCACCATATATGATACAGAGGGATATTTTGTAGAAAAAGAATTAAAAGCTGCAGGAATTAAATGTCTTGGAATAGAAACTGATTATGATGATGGAGATAGCGAACAATTAAAAACGAGAATAGAGGCATTTATAGAAATGCTATAATTTTATATGAGAGATAAAAAATTTTACTAATTATTCAAATTTTAGGCTTAGAGTTCTCCCTTTTTCTCTAAGCCTAGTTTTTAGAGATTGCCTTAATAACTGGAGTGAAAATTATGTATATAGGTATAGATATAGGTTCAACAAATGCAAAAATAGCTTGTATTGATAGAGATGAAAATATTAAAATATTACTTATGAAAAAAACAGGCTTTAATAGTAAAATAACTGCAAAATCATTACTTTTGGATGCAAAAAAAAAATTTGATGAAAGTGATAATATAATTGTAGCAACAGGTTATGGGAGAGTATCTGTTGATTTTGCAAATAAGACAGTGACTGAAATTAGTTGTCATGCAAAAGGTGCTTGTAAAATTTTTGATAAAGATAATTTGGTTATAATTGATATAGGTGGACAAGACACAAAAATTATTGATGTTGAAAATAAAACTGTAAAAGATTTTATAATGAACGATAAGTGCTCTGCAGGGACAGGTAGATTTCTAGATGTTATGTCAAAAACGATGGAATTAACTATAGATGAAATGTGTAAAATAGCAGAATTTGGTGGTGGAGTAAAAATAAGTTCTCTATGCACAGTTTTTGCAGAATCAGAAGTCATAAGTTTGATAGGTCGATCTGAAAAAAAAGAGAATATAGCAAATGCGATAGTTATGTCTATAGTTGATAAAGTTGCGACACAAACTAAAAGAATAGATTATAAAAATAAAACTGTATGTTTAACTGGAGGACTTTCAGAAATTAATTTTATAAAAAATGCTTTGTGTGAATCATTAAATACAGATGTTTTAGCTGATTCGACAGGGAAATTTGCTGGAAGTATAGGTGCTGCACTATATGCAAAAGAATTAGAGGCTAAAAATGAAAAATTTACTTAAAAAAGAAAAACATTTGATTATAACATTTGACACAATGACCTCTTCTATATATATGGATAGGTTGTGCTCGCAAAATAATGTTGAAGGTAGAATTATCACAGTGCCAAAAGAGATTGATAAGGGTTGTGGTTCTGCTTTTGCTACAAAAAATTTGGATAAAGAATTTTGGATTAAATTTATGGAAGATAATAATGTAAAATATTCAAAAATATATATTATGGATTATTAGGGAATAAAAAAATTAAAATAAAAATTTAGAAAGGAGAAAATATAATAAAGGAATCTATAAATAGATTATTATATTATATAAATAAAAAAATGAGAGAATTAGATGAAAGAGAGCATTCTTGCCCTACACCACTTATTAATACTATTACTGCTTTAAAGGAAATATCTATAAATGATAAAGTGATGGTAAAAGTTAGAGGGGATGTTCCGTTGCAAAATATAAAAAGATTTGCAGATGGCAAAAATTTACCTATTGAGATAAAAGAAATAGGGAATAATGAATTTGAAATTTTAATAACAAAAACTCATAATATTGATGTAGATAGTAGTGATAAAAATTGTAATTGTGGAAATGGTAAATTGGTAGTTTCTATATCTTCTGATGTGATGGGAGAAGGAGATAATGAACTTGGAAAAAAATTGATGAAGGCATTTATACTTGCATTAACAAAACAAGAAAATTTACCAGATATAATAATTTTTTATAACAAAGGGGCATATTTAACAACAGAGAGTTCTGATTGTTTAGAAGATTTAAAAAAAATGGAAACACAAGGTACTAAAATTTTCACTTGTGGCACTTGTCTTGAATATTATAATTTGAAAGAAAAACTTGTAGTCGGGGAAATCACAAATATGTATGATATAGTTAGTATGATGGAGATGGCAAAAGTCGTAGTAAAACCATAAAAAAATGTTATGAAAAAAAATGTAGTGGGTTAAAAGCTTAGTTGATAATTTGTAATTTGCGAACCATAATTGAAAAGGTTATGTTGTATTAATTTTTTTATTATAAATATGTATTGGAATTGCAAACATCATTACTATAAAAGTTTGACTTTATCATATACATTAGCAACTTGACACAAAAAATTTAAACTTGTATAATTTAATATGATTTGATTAACTTGATATAAGAGGTGTTTATGGAAAATAAAATAATTTATATGGATAATGCTTCTACTACAAGAGTTTTAGATGAAGTAATAGAGGCGATGCTTCCATATTGGAAAGATAGATTTTATAATCCAAGTAGTGTTTATGAAATGTCGCAACAAGTGAGAGTAGATGTAGAGAATGCAAGAAAAAAAATTGCTATGCTTATCAATGCAAATCCTTGTGAAATATTTTTTACTTCTTGTGGAACTGAGAGTGATAATTGGGCTATAAAAGGAACTGCGAATATGTTAAAAAACAAGGGAAGACATATCATTACTTCCACGATAGAACATCATGCAGTTTTAAATTCGATGAAAGCTTTGGAAAGAGAAGGCTTTGAAATCACTTATGTTAATGTAGATAGTGATGGATTTGTAAAATTAGATGAATTAAAAAAATCAATTAGAAAAGATACAATTTTAATATCTATAATGACTGCAAATAATGAGATTGGAACTATTCAGCCAATAGCTAAAATCGGGGAAATTGCACATGAAAATAATGTTTTATTTCATACAGATGCTGTCCAAGGCTTTTCTCATATTCCTATAGATGTCAAAAGTATGGGAATAGATATGTTGTCTGTTTCAGCACATAAATTTAATGGTCCAAAAGGTGTAGGTTTTTTGTATTTAAAAAAAGGAATAAGAATTACAAATTTTATGGATGGTGGAGCACAAGAAAATCTTAAAAGAGCTGGCACAGAAAATGTTGCAGAAATCATTGGTATGGCAAAAGCAGCAGAAATTGCTCACGAAAAGATGAAAGAGAGAAGTGAGAAAGAAATAATAGTTAGAAATCACTTAATAGATAGAATATTAAAAGAGATTCCCCATACAAGATTAAATGGTGGGAGAGATAATAGATTGCCAAATAATGTAAACATTGGGATTGAGTATATTGAAGGAGAGTCAATGTTATTAAATCTTGATATGCTTGGAATATGTGCATCAAGTGGCTCTGCTTGTACAAGTGGCTCACTTGATCCATCACATGTTTTACTTGCTATTGGTTTGCCACATGAAAAAGCACATGGTTCTTTAAGACTTACGATTGATGATACAATTACTATCCAAGATGCTGATTATGTAGTTGATAACTTAAAAGAAATAGTAGAGAAGTTGAGAAGTATGTCTCCACTTTGGGAAGACTATGTTAGAAATAAAAAATAGTAAAGAAATTTAAATATATATGTTTTTATAAAAATCTAAAAGGACATTTATATATATGTCCTTTTTTAATTATTTTTTTAGATAATTATTTTTAGCAATCTCTAATAATTTATAGTTTTAAAATAAAATTTTAAAAGGACTGAATCGTAAATGGTTCATTTAAAACTTTATAAAATTGTTAGACTTTTTGTTGGTTTACTTATTAAGATAATTTGTATTATTTTACTAATTTGTAATAATTTACTCTATTGGATTCAACATAACCATTTAATTGTAGAGACATTAATACATTTAAGCATTTTTCAATGGTAAGTTTTGTAGAAATTATAATTTCATCTATGTGCTTTGATTCATATGATAAATTGTTATATACAAGTTTTTCAAAATAATCTAATTTTTCAATATCTCTATTGTCAATTTCTATTTTCCCATCACATACAACTCCAAGTCTATCAAAAATATCATTTACACTTGTAAACATATAAGCTCCTTGCTTAATTAAATTATTTGTTCCAACACTTAATAAATCCCCAACCCTTCCTGGAATAGCAAATATATCCTTTCCTTGTTCGAGAGCATATTCACAAGTTATAAGTGCTCCACTTTCTTTTTTTGCTTCTACAATTATAATAATATCCGATAGACCAGCAATAATTCTATTTCTTAGTGGGAAGTTATATGGTAGTGGTGGTGTGTTGTCAGGTAATTCTGAAATTATGCCTCCACCACTTTTTAGAATTTTTTCATATACATTAAAATTATACATAGGGTAGCAAATATTTACACCACAACCCAAGATTGCATATGTTTTACCATTACCTTCTAGTGCTCCAATATGTGCACTTGTGTCAATTCCAAGTGCTAAACCACTTATTACTTGTATGTTGTTAATAGAAAGTGACCTTGCTATACTTTTTGACAAAGTAATTCCATAGTCACTACAGTTTCTTGCTCCAACAATAGCAACAGTTTTTTTGTTTTCATCTGGTAGATTTCCTAAGACATACAAACTTTTTGGTTTGTTTTTTATATATTTTAATTTAGTAGGATATTCTATATCATGTATTTTAAAACTTTTTGATTTTAATTCTAATTTATTATGCATATATGTGTTCCTCCAAACCTCTATAATTTGAAGCTTCAACTAAATGTTTTTTTTCTATATTGGCACTTTCTTCTATATCTGCAATAGTTCTTGCAACTCTTAATAATTTATGATATGTTCTTGCAGATAATTTTTTAATATGAAATATTTTTTTTAAATACTCATTATCTTCTTTACTCAATTTACAAAATTCTTTTATTTCTTTTATTCCCATTTGAGAGTTGTAATTAATTTTTTCAAGTTTTTTAAATCTTTCATTTTGAATCTTTCTTGCCTTTACAACTCTTTCTTTAATTTCTTTTGAAGTTTCATTTTTCATTTCAAATGCAAGCTCATTATATTTTATACTTGATGCTTCTGCACAAATATCAATTCTTTCCAGTATTGGTTTACTTATGCCTCTTTGATATTTTTCTATTGCAATTTCGCTACATCTACATTTGTTTCTATCTGGGTAATGACCACAGGGACATAGATTCATAGCTGCCACGAGCATAAAGTTTGCTGGATACTGAAAGGAACCTTTAAGTCTTGTTATGGTTATATATTTGTCTTCTAAAGGTTGTCTCAATGTTTCAATCGCTGATTTTGAAAATAATGGCACTTCATCCAAAAATAACACTCCCTGTGAAGCGAGGGAAATTTCTCCTGGTCTTGGGTATACCCCTCCACCAATAAATGATGTAACAGATATTGAGTGATGTGGACTTCTAAAAGGTCTTTTTGTTTCTAATTTGCCATTACTTAAGAATCCTGCTATTGAATATATCTTGGTGATTTCTATTGCCTCATCTAAACTCAAATCTGGCATAATGCTTGGTATTCTCTTTGCTACCATAGTTTTACCAGTTCCTGCAGGTCCACTTATAATTATATTATGAAAACCTGCTACTGCTACTTCACAGGCTCTTTTCAATGCAATTTGTCCATTTACTTCTTGAAAATCATATGGATAATTATTGGTTTTTGTTATATCTATCTTTTTTTTCTCTACTTTATTTTGAAAGTTGTTATTATTTATTAAATCTATAATCTCTGATATATTTACAACTGGAATTATATCAATTCCATCAACAACTAAAGCTTC
The DNA here is from genome assembly GCA_946403075.1 of uncultured Lachnospiraceae bacterium. GTDB lineage: Bacteria > Bacillota > Clostridia > Lachnospirales > Lachnospiraceae > UBA3633. The sequence continues at coordinate 18,926 of CAMIYN010000019.1, forward strand.
TTCAACATTTACTTTTGGAACAAATACTCCCTTTACTCCTTCTTTTTTTAATTCAGAAACCATAGAGAGAATCCCTCTAATACCTATAAGTTCTCCAGATAAATTAATTTCACCTAAAAATGCATAATCATCAATATTGTTATTCTTAATAATTTCAAGTGATTTTAAAATTGCTATTGCTATTGGCAAGTCATAGTTAGTCCCATCTTTTCTTATATCTGCTGGAGAAATGTTAATAGTAACTTTTTTTGCTGGGATTTCAATATTTGAATTTTTAAGAGCAGTCCTTACTCTATCGGATGCTTCTTTTACACTACTTGAGAGATTACCAACCATAGAAAAATTTGGTAGACCATTTGAACTATCAGCTTCAACATATGTAAGTATTCCATTTATACCCATAATGCCACAGCTAATTACTTTTGAATACATATAAAATTTGCGATATATTTCAATTAAATTGTATCATAGTTTTAAATAAAAATCGTATAAATTTATTAGAATTTTATTCTATTCATTTTATAGAAAAATTATAAAATACAATATATTAATGAAATTTTTTAAATAAAAATTTGGATAAATATTTAAAAGATTTTTATAATGTAAAATTATAGATTAAAAAAAAGTCAAAAAAAAACATTGAATTTACATTCAATGTAAAAAAACGGAGACAGAGAGATTTGAACTCTCGCGCCGGTTTTATCCGACCTAAACCCTTAGCAGGGGCTCCCCTTCGGCCTCTTGGGTATGTCTCCATACAATATTAGAATTATACATTTTTTAATTTATAATGTCAAATAAAAAAATCGCTGAGATCTTGGACAAATCGTTAATAAAAATTATTGTTTAAATATTTTACCAGTAAAAGCTTGCCTTTATCCTTCCTATAATACATCTTTATTTTTTTTATAAATAATGATAAAATACCATTTATGAGACAAAGTGATTATGATAGAAAAATTAAAAATTGTGCGATGAGAATTATTATATCCATAATGTTGATTTTTACATCTTTTTTTATTTTTAATTATGTATTTTTAAAAATTATTAATTATCCATATTTATCAAATATTAGAGTTAAAGATAATAAACCAAGTATTAGTGTTGTCACAGATGATGGGCATACAAATGATGCAGTTTTTATTTCTGATGAAAAAGGTATTAGGTTTAGAAAGGAAGATAGTTCGTTTGCAAGGGATGAGTGGATAGAAAAGAACGGTGAATTATTTTATTTTGACAATACATCCTATGGCAAAGAAGGTTGGATGAATTTATTAGGACAGAGTTATTATTTTGAAAAAGGTAAATTAAAAATTATTCAAAGAGATAAAAAGTTTTCAAACTATTCAAAAGAAGATATTTTTAATAGTATTGATTCTACACAGTATTTGGTTTATCTTGATGAAGAAAATAGAGATAACAATGACAATTATGCAGTTAAATATAAAAAATATGAAGAAGATATTGAAGACTATCTTGGGACAAGCGAAGATATTCAGTATTCTGGGGAAGGACTATTGAATATTTATTTAAATAATGTGTATTATGTTACACTTAGAAAGAATACTAATTTTGGCACTTTAAATAGGATGAGACCAAATGCAGAAAGAAAAGAGTATATTGATGCAAGAGTTTATGGATATATTGTTTTGTCAAATGATATAGTTTATTATTATAATGGAAATGTAATATTAAAAGCAAAAACTTGGTTAAATAAGTCAGTAAAATTTTTAAATGATGAAAGTGAAATTATCAATACAGCAATTGAAGTTAGTTCTTTTGATCCTAATTTTGGTATTGTTGAACCAATAATTTCATCTACACCAAGAAAAATTACTGAAGAAATAACACCAGTGGGAATTAGCACAGATAGCAAAATTAGAAGTGAAGTTCCTAATAATTATATTGATATAGAAGAGCCCACAGAAGGGGATGTGGTGGTTGGTAGAGCTCCTGGTGATTTATCAAGTGTTAATGATATTGAAGAAAGGAGAAGTGCATTGCCACAAATTCCTATTCCAAATATTTTTGCACTTCCAAGATAGTTTATGATTTTTTGCATAATAGGTAAATCAGCAACTGGCAAGGACAGTATATATAAAGAATTATTGAAAAGAGATAAAACACTAAATAAAGTTATCACTTATACGACTAGACCAAAAAGAGATGAAGAAACAAATAATGTTCAATATATTTTTGTAGATGAAAATTTTTTGATAAAAAATAGAGATAAAATAATTGAAGAGAGAGTTTATCATACAATTTATGGGGATTGGCATTATGCAACTATAGAAGATGGACAAATTTTGCCTGATAAAAAATACTTAATTATTGGAACACTTGAATCATATAGAGATTTAGTGAGATTTTATGGTAATAAAAATGTTATTCCAATATATATAGAAGTTGATTATGAAACGAGGCATAATAGAGCAGTTGAAAGAGAAAAAAGTTTCGATAAACTTAAATTGATGGAATTGGAGAGAAGATTTATGGCTGATGAAAAAGATTTTTCTGATGAAAATTTAGATAAATTAAATATAAAAAAAAGATTTATAAATGATAACCTTTCTAATTGTATCGATGAAATTTATAAATTTATTAATAAAAAAAATGATTAAAATATCAACTGAAAAAATATATAATTCTTATATAATTGAAACCAATAATTTAGAAAGTGCAATATTGTCTATCAAAAACTTTGCAAGAGATTTGGGTTTTGATAGAAATCTACTTAATTCAGATAATCATCCTGATTTTAGAATAATTAATAGAGAAGGGGATAATTATAAAGTTGATATGATAAGAGAAAAGATATTAGATGATATATTAATTGCCCCATATGTTTCAAATTTCAAAATTTATGTTCTTTGTAATTGTCACAAATTAAATTCTGACTCTAAAAATACTAATCAAAATATTTTATTGAAAACTTTAGAAGATACTCCTAAAAATCTAATATTTTTTTTAATAATTGATAATTTAAATAAACTTCTTGATACGATAAAAAGTAGATGCATTAAAATTTATGATAGAGAAGTTTTATATGAACTTGATGATTTAGATGATTTAATTTTAAATGATGCGATAAAGCTAATTTGTGATTATAGATATAAAAATTATATTGATGTTCTGGAATTCTTTGAACAATATGATAAAAAAATTATGGATAGATTAGTATATATATATATACAGTTTTTGAGAGATGGTATAGTTTACAAAGAGACATATGCAAATGATTTAATTAAATTAAAAAAATATAATGATTATATAATTGAATTTTCATCAAATAATAGAAAAGAAATAATTGAATACATGTTGGACGGGTTCATAGATTTAGCAAATAACAAAAATATGAATATTGATAAATCTTTAATAATTGCAGATTTATTGTATAATACTATTTTTAAATTTAAAAATAAAGGAGATTAATTATGGAAGAAAGAATTTTTAAAGTTGCAGATTTTGAAAAAGAAGATAAGGATTTAGCAGTTAAAACTTTGATTAAGGGAACGGATATGTCAAATACAGTAGTTTGGGTTGTTAAGCCCAATCAATCTGTTAAGTGCCATAAACATGATAATTGTGATGATATATGGTATGTGCTTGAAGGTTCAGGATTATTTCATCCAGAAGTTGGAAAGGATGTTTTGGTAAAAGCAGGAGATGTAATTATTAACAAGGCAGGCGATTGTCATGGATTAACAAATAATACAAATAACGATTTTAAATTTCTTGGAGTTTTGACAATGAGCCCTGCAAATTATGAGGCACTAGAATGATTAATCATTTGGTATATTAAATTAATGGTAGATTTTAATAATATTCACAAGAGTTGGATTGATTTTTTTGATAGTGATTTTGTAATTTATGAGATAAAATTAATTAAAAAATCTATTGGTAAAGACATTAATAATTTTGTTGATTTAAAAGAAGAAAAAAATATAGAAAACTATTATTTTCCTGCTGCTGAAAATGTTTTTAGGTTTGCAAAATGTGATTTGAATAATGTTAAATATGTAATACTTGGGATGGAACCATACCCAAGTTATTTTCGTGTAGAAAACAAACTTTTTCCTGTTGCAACTGGTAGAAGTTTTGAGGTAGCAAATAAAAATAGTTTTTGTGATAAAATCCCACAAACTTCAATTATTAATATATTAAAATCCCTTTACTATGATAAATTTGGAATAGAAACTGACATAACATCATTAAGAAATAATATTATAGAGTTTAATGATAAAAAAAAATATTATTGTTTTTGTAACGAAAACAATAATAAAAAATTATATATTTTAGATATAAAAAATTGGTTTGATTGGACAGAGATGCAGGGAGTATTGTGGTTAAATGCGACCCTTACTGTTATCCCAAATAATACAAATAGTCATAAAGCAATATGGAATAACTTTATGAATGAATTATTGAGATATATAATTAAAAATAATGATGTTAAATTTATCATATTTGGACAAGATGCATATAAAAGAATAAAAGATATTGTAGAGAGTAAAAAAATAATTAGGACTTGTCATCCTGCAACAAGAATTAATAATACCTTTGTGAGAGATAATTGTTTTAAATACATGAAAGATATAAATTTTTATAAATAATTAATAAATAATAACTTTTTTTGTGGATTCAAAAATTATAGATTTTGATACACTAAAATATAAATCGCTTGCATATATATTTGTTAGTAAACTTTTGTTTTTAATTAATCCATTTTTTATTACAGAATTTTTTTGAAAATTTTTTTCAAAACTGGAAAACCCTTTAGGATTCATACTAATAATAAATGGAAATCTAATATTTTTTAAACTGAAATTTTTATTAAAACCAAGTATTCTAATATAATCAATTTTATTCCCATATTGCATTTTTTTTATATCATTTTCCTTCATATTGAGTAAAATATGAAATAATGCTCTTTTTATACTTGCTTCAGTTAAATTCTTTTTATGTAAAATTTTAGTTCTCTCACTAAAAGATAAATTTTTTAATGATGTTTTTTTAATTGCATTCGCAAGTGAATCAGTTATGCAATAATATTTTGATAAATCAATATTATTTTTAATATTAAAAAAGAGTATCTGATTTAAATAATCAGAAAATGAATCAATAGTTATAATATTTTTATTTTTTCTTTTGATTTTTTCTCTAATCTCTGTTGCACCTTTTAGCTTCATATCACGGTTAATACAAATTGGTAAAATTTTTGATTTTTTATTAATTATAGATTTTATATATGAAACTGCTAGTATATCGTTTGGGGATAAGTTTTTATTAATTAATTCTGAAATAATTTTACTATGAGAAAAACCATTTTTTAAATTTATTTTATATTGATTTTTATTGTTTTCTAATTTGATTAGATCTTTTGAAATATTAGTTAGTATATCTATATCGCATATATTTGATCCGAATACGATGTTGTCAATAAAATTTAATTTATCAAAAATTTCTATATTGCAATTTGCAAAATAATCTGCACTTGATAGCGAGAATTCAACAGGTAATTCTATTACCAAATCAACCCCATTTTTTAATAAATCCATTGTTCTTGTATATTTATCATATATTGCTGGTTCACCTCGTTGAACAAAATTTCCCGTGATTATTGCAACTATATATTTTGAATGGATATTATTTTTAATGTAATTAAGTATTTTTTTGTGTCCTTTGTGAAATGGATTGCATTCACAAATAAAACCTGTAACTAAACTATTATCTATCATAAATTGATTATATAATAAGGATTATTTTTAATCAATAATATAAAATGATTTTTATTTTTTTCATATTGTGCTATATTTATAATATGACAATAAATAATTTATTTAAAAGTTTTATTAATATACTAAGAGCAAACAAATTTTTGATATTCATTTGCATTATTATAACTTGTATTAATTTTTTTTATATTTTAACAAATAATATAATAATGATAGATGAGGAATTTTTTCAAACTTTTGATTCAAATCCAAATATTTTTTTACACTTATCACGATGGACTAATTTTTTATATGCGAAAATTTTTTTTAATGGTAAAATATTTTTCTTTTGGACTGACTTTATTGCAATAGTCTTGTTTGCCGTTTCATCAATTTTGTTTTTGTTTCCATTTTTCAAGAGTATAAATAGTTTGTTGTTTAAAATTTTGGTTGTATCAATTTTTACAACTTTGCCTTTTTGTGTTGCTCAAAATTTTGCATTTTCAGAGCAAATTATTCCTATTGGAATTTCTATGTGTCTAACTGCTATGGCTTTTTTATTGACATTAAGAAATAGTAATAGATTAGAGATTATATTATCAATTTTATTTTTAACTATTGCAATAGGCTCATATCAAGCATTTATATGTGTTTATTTTACAAGTATTACTGTATATTGTTTAAATAATTTTATATTTAATGAAAAGAGTTTTAAGATATTAAAAAATGGCATTATAGTATTATGTATTAGTGTTATTTTATATATGCTAATAGATGAGATATTCAGTAAATTTTATATGAAAACGAATTATTTATTAAATAATTATTATGGCTATAATTCGAAAGATCAATTTAAATTATTCTTTTTATCGATTGCAAATATCATAAGGGTTAATTTTGGAATCACAATATATAGTGAAGTTATCTATGGTGGATTTGTAATAAGAATTATTTATGTTTTACTTATAATTATCTTGTTTTATAAATATAAAGATGCTGATAAAAAAACAATTTTTAAATTGTTGATTTATTATACATTATTTTTTATTTCTCCATACATTTTATATATAATGCTACTTACCTATAAAACACAAGGAAGAATGCTTTTGTCATTATCAGTTGCTTTAAGTGCACAATTAGTTATTTTATATAAATTATTTAAAAAAAATATTCATAAAAAAGGTTTAATATTCGTTTGTTTTATCTTTTTAATTTATAATACATTATTAAATAATTTAAGTTTTAAAAATGCTTGCAAAGTATATAATGATGATATAAAAAATATTAAAATTTTTAAAGAATATTTTGAAACAAATAATATTGATACAAAAAATAAAAAATTAATTGTTATTGGCAAAATGGAAAATAAAATAAATAGTAAATATAGAAATGTAACTATAGGGGCTTCTTTTTTTGAATGGGATGATGGAAACATTAATCGCATAAGACAATTATTTTCACTAAATGGTGTTGATTTTTTAATGCCAACTAGCGATGATTTAGAAACAGCAATAGAATTATCAAAAGATATGCCAAATTGGGAAAATGGTGAAAGTATAATTGATTATCAAAATATGATAATAATAAAATTAAATTCACCAAGTGAAAAATGGTATAGAAATAATTTAGATATTTTAAAAAATTAATTAATCTATGTGAGAAATAAAATGTAGAGACAAAAAATGTTGAAAAAAATTTCCATTTTTAAGAATTTGCCATAATTCAAACTCATAAAAAATCTTTTTTTAATATTAAAAAAATGATATAATATTTTATTATGTAATCATTTAAAAATTGTTAATTATTAGAGATTGCAATAAATTATTATGAATATTATACAAAATATCAATAAAAAATATTAAAATGGGAGGTGAAATTTAAAATGTATATCAATAATAAAATCCTAATGGGTAAAAAAGATAATAAGGAGTTTTATATATTGCCAAAAATGGCAAATAGACATGGAATCATTGCAGGTTCAACTGGTAGTGGAAAAACAATAACTTTAAAAGTTATGGCAGAGAGTTTTTCAAATTGTGGAACTTCGGTATTTCTTGCAGATGTAAAAGGCGATTTATCAGGGATGTGTGTTCTTGGAATAGATACAGAAGATATGCAAAATAGAATAAAAAAATTTGATATAGCCGAACATTTTAAATTTCAAAAATTTCCTACAGAGTTTTTTGACATAATGAAAAAAAAGGGAATGCCAATTAGAACTACTATTACAGAGTTTGGCCCAGTGCTACTTTCGTATATTTTAGATTTAAATGATGTGCAAACTGATATTATAAATGTAATTTTTAAAATTTCAGATGATAGTGGACTTCTGCTTATAGATATTAAAGATTTAAAAGCTTTACTTAATTTTGTAGGTGAACACTCAAATGATTTAAATGATGTGTATGGGAATATTTCAAAAGCAAGTATCAATTCAATTTTAAGAGCTATAATTTCTCTCGAGCAGGCTGGAATTGATAATTTATTTGGTGAACCAGCATTTGATATAAATGATTTTATTAGAACTAATCAAAATGGTCAAGGGTATATCAATATATTAAATAGTGAAAGTTTAATGCTTAATCCTAAAATATATGAAGCATTTATGCTTTGGCTATTATCTACATTATATGAAGAGATGCCAGAAGTTGGGGACCTTGATAAACCAAAGGTAGTGTTTTTCTTTGATGAGGCACATTTACTTTTTAAAAATTCTTCAAAACAAATGTTAAAAAAGATTGAGCAGATTACAAAATTGATTAGAAGTAAAGGGATAGGTTTATATTTTATAACACAAGATCCTACTGATATACCAAATACAATTTTGCAACAACTCGGTAATAAAATTCAGCATGTGTATAGGGCATATACTGCAAAAGATAAAACTAATTTAAAGGCTATTGTTGATAGTTTTAGAGAGAATAAGGATTTAGATTTAATAAACGAATTACAAAATTTAGGGACTGGCGAGGCTGCTGTGTCATTTTTGGATGAAACAGGTTCTCCTGCTGTTGTAGATATAGTAAAGATTTTACCACCTGAAAGTAAAATTGGAATAATAACAGATGAAGAAAGAAATTTATCTATGAATACAAGTAGTTTGTATGCAAAATATCGTAATGACTGCGATAGAGAATCAGCATATGAAATGTTATCTGATAATATTAAGAAAATGGAAAAAGAGAGGCTTTTAAATATTAATGAAGAATCTGTTCTAAATAAAAAGGTAGAAGAAAAAATTAAATTGGAAAAAGAAAAAAATTTGATAAATGAAAGAGTTAATAATAATAAATCTGTGCTTCAAAAGCAATTTAATAGCACTACAAGAAGTATTGCAGGTTCTGTTGGTAGAGAAGTAGGAAATGTATTGATGGATACATTTTTTAAAAATAATAAGACATTGAGAAGAGTTGCTGGAAATTCTGGTGCAGCGATATTTAGAGGCATTATGGGAACTCTTACAAATAAACGATAAAGAGGATTAGTATGGACAAGTTAAAAAATATTGCAGTTTTATCAAGTGGTGGAGATGCACCAGGAATGAATGCAGCTATTAGAGCAGTAGTAAGAGATGCTGTTAATAATGGAATTGGGGTAAAAGGTGTTTTAAGAGGATTTAATGGGCTTATTGAAAATGATTTAATTGATATGACTAAAAATTCAGTTTCAAATATTGTAAATGTTGGTGGTACAATTTTATATACTGCAAGGTCAAAAATGTTTATGACAGATGAGGGAAGAAAAATGGCATATCAAAATTGTTTAAAAAATAATATTGATGCCATTGTAATCATTGGTGGAGATGGTTCTTTTAGAGGTGCTCTTGAATTATCAAAACTTGGTATGAATGTTATAGGTATACCTGCAACTATAGATTTAGACATTGCTTGCACAGAATATACTATAGGTTTTGATACTGCAATAAATACTGCAATGGAGGGCATTGATAGAATTAGAGACACAAGCACATCTCATGTTAGATGTTCTATAGTAGAAGTTATGGGTAGAAATGCAGGATATATTGCATTATATACTGGTATATCAACAGGAGCGGAAGAAATTTTGATACCTGAGAGAAAAGAATCTGCAATGATTGCAAGTATAATTACGAGATTAAAGATAGCTATGAAAAAAGGAAAGAGACATTATATTATAGTAAATGCAGAGGGAGTAGGAAATTCTTATGAACTTGCAAAAGAATTAGAAAAAGAAACTGGAATTGAGACAAGAGCAACAGTGCTTGGCTATCTCCAAAGGGGAGGTTCTCCAAGTTGTAGGGATAGAGTTTTAGCATCAATGATGGGGGTAAGCAGTGTAAATGCTTTGATGAGTGGAAAGAGAAATAGAATAATAGTTGTAAAAAATGGAATGATTAAAGATATAGATATAGAAGAAGGTTTAAATATGAAAAAAAATGATATAGATGAATTTGTAAATACTACTTTTGGAGTTGAAAGTAAATAATGACAAAAGATAATGATGATGTAATTATTGCCGTAGCAAATTCATATATATCTAAATATTATTTAGATAGTAGGCTTCAAACACTTCCAGTGGAAGTGAAGAATACTTTGAGAGTAAATTTGGTAAGTTTAACAGAGGAAAATGGTGGTGTCGTTGAAGCGATTTTTAATAATAAAAATGTGAGTATATATTTTAAATCGTATTGCAAAGACACTGATTTTTTGTATGATGAAATAGGTATAAATTTAAAAATTAAAAAAATGATAAAAGATAATAAAGAACTAATTTCAAAGATTGCTTTGTTTTGCAAAATAAAATTTAATAATGAAAATTTAAAATAATGAATAAGTTTAGTTTAAAAAGTTTTTCTAAAATATTGGAATTTATTATTGTAATATCAATTTGTTTTTTTGTATGTGCAGTAATAAATCAAAATATTAGTATAAAATCTCTATATATGGATGATTTGGAAAATTTTTATTATTTTTTGAGACAAGACATTTTTGAATATTCATTTAAAACTTTAGAAAATCAAGTTCATTTTAGGCCAATATTTTATTTTTCATTATACATCTACTATATTTTAATTACAGGACACATAACAAGATCTGTTTTGATTAATATAATAATTAATTCTATAATTGGTATTGAAATATATTATGTTCTAAAAAAACTTGAAATAAAAAGGTTTTTATCATTTTTCTTAATCATTTTATTTTTTATTTCTCATTTTTCATATTTTCAACTCGGGCAATGCATAGGGCTTATTGAATCAGAATCAATGTTTTTAGCAATATTAATATTAACAAATTGTATTTTATATATTAAATATATTGATAAAAAATATTTAATTTATAATTTAGTATTATTATTTTTAATATGTTTTATTCACGAGAGATATGTATCAATGTCTTTTCCAATTTTCATATCAATTTTATTAGGTTCTTTAGAAAAGAATAAAAATAAAAAATATTTTTTATTTTTAATATTGACAATTTTTATAATTTTTTTGATTAGATATATTAAATTAAATTCAATAATTCCTGTAGGAACCGATAAAACAATACTTGTAGATAATTTTGATTTGAAGAGAAGTATAAAATTTTTTATAGAGCAAGTTTTATATATTTTTGGATATAATATGGGACCTGAATACTTGTCAGGAATTAGTTTTTTTAATTTAGATAGTAATTTTAAAATAATAATTTATATTTCTTCTTCGATTTTATTATGTATTTTATTATTTTATTTATTTAATAAGTTTTTTGAATTTTTTAAAAAAGAGAATAAATTTTCTGATTTTTATATTGATTTAATTTTTATTTCATTTATTATTTCTTGTATTATATCAAGTAGTATTACAATTAGGCTTGAAATGAGATGGATATATATGAGTTATTTGACATTTCTAATATATGTTTTTTATATTATAAATAGGTTGTTTTTAAAATATAAGTTTTTACTTATTTTATTATTTGTATTTTGTTTCCTAAGATTTTTTTCTGATACAATAAATAGAAGTTATTATAAAAATATATTTTTTTATAATGACTTGATTGCTACTAATTCTCTTGCAGATGAAACAATATATAAATATGGGAATAGTGTATTGACTGACAAAAAAATATATATTACAAATACTTATTTTAAATTATCTGGCAGATGGTATAGACATTTCTTTGAGCCTTTTACTGGTATTAAAAATGAAGATGTGATGTTAAATGAGCTTGATAATGTAATTGATGTGATTAATTTATCACATGATGATAACAATATTGTTTTAGTTGAAAATTTAGAAAAAAGAACTTATGAAAGATTTAAAGATGGAGAGTAATAAAAAAATAGAATTATTGGCACCAGCAGGAAGCTTTGAATCTGTTAGAGTTGCGATTAATGCGGGTGCTGATAGTGTCTATATGGGTGGAAAATACTTTGGAGCAAGGGCTTTTGCAAAATCAGTTGAAGAAGATTGCATAATAGATTCTATAAAACTTTGTCATAAGTATGGGAAAAGATTTTATTTAACTCTAAATAATTTAATAAAAGATTCAGAATATAAAATTTTAGATGAGTATTTATGTGATATAGTTAAACTAAATCCAGATGGTTTTATAGTGGCAGATTTTGGATTAGCTACATACCTAAAAGAGAGATATGATATTCCATTACATTCTTCTACTCAAATGAACATAACAACATCTATTGCAGTTAAGAATCTATGTAGACTTGGCTTTAAAAAAGTAATACTATCAAGAGAGTTAACTCTTGCTGAAATAAAAAAAATTAGATTAGAAAATAAAGATGTAGAAATTGAGTGTTTTATACACGGCTCAATGTGTTATTCATATTCTGGCTGTTGCTTAATGTCGTCATTTTTAGGTGGAAATAGTGGAAACCGTGGGAGATGTAAGGGTGCATGCAGACTTAGTTATTCATATAAAGAAAAAACTGGATATCTATTATCTATGAAAGATATGTGCTCCGTTAGATTTATAAAAGATTTAATTAATATAGGGATAGATACGATTAAAATTGAAGGAAGAATGCGAAGTAGTATTTATGTTGCAGGTGCTGTCAGTATATATCGTGAAATAATTGATAAAATATATAATGATATATTAATAAGTGATAATGAGTATGAAAGGTATGAAAAAGTTTTATTAGAAGTATATGATAAAGGTGGATTTACTAATTATTATTTTGAAAATAATAATATGGTGCAAATTGATGAGAGAAAAAAGAGATATCCTAATAGAGGGATAATAAATGATATAAAAGAAAAATTTATAAATAAAAATAAAAAAATTATTTTAGACATATATGTATCAGCAAAATTAAATAATAGATTAGCTATTGATGTAATTTATAAAAATAAAAAATATGAATTTATTTCAACAGCTAAACCAATATCAAAATCAATAAATAAAGACACTACTAATACTGAATTTTTAAAACATTTATTAAAAACAGGCGAAACTGATTATGTTTTTAATGTAAAAGAAATTCATATAGATAAAAATATTTTTATACCAATTTCTGAAATAAATAGACTGAGGAGAAGAATTACTGATTATGATTTCAGTTAGTGTAGAAAACAAAAATCAATTAGACACAGTTTTAAACATTGATGGTGTTGATGAAATTATTCTCTGTATAGATTCTTTTGATGAAGAAGAAATAATTAATAATTTTTTAATGATAAAAAAGCAACATAAGAAACCAATACTAATGCTTGAATCAATTACAAGAGATAGATTTAATACTTTTGGACATTATGAAATACTAAACAATAATTTGGTAGATACAGTAGTAGTCCAAAATATTAATTCTCTATTTTATATTGTTGATAATTTTAAATCTAATTTGAATATTATATTAAATTATAATATGAATATTTATAATAAATTTGCAAAATCTTTTTTTGAAAATGAATTAAAAAAATTTAATCATAAATTTGTATGCCCTGTAGAATTAAATATTAATGAATTGAAAAAAATTAAATATGATATAATAATTGTATATGGATATCAGCCACTTATGATATCAAAAAATTGTATTTATAAAAATAAAAATCTATGCAAAAAAGATAAATATGATTTTATTGTAGATAGATTAAATAATAAATTTATGTTTAAGAGTTATTGTAAGTTTTGTTATAATAAAATTTTTAATGCATATCCTACTGATTTAAGAGATGTAGATTTTAAAAATTTAGAAATTGATAATTTTAGATATGATTTTACTTTTGAAACAGAAAATGAAATTAAAAATGTACTATTAAATAATAAAGTTTTAGATAAGAGAACGAAGGGACATATAATTAATTCAATAAAGTAATTTATATAATTTTATAGAATTTTAGTATTTTAAAGCAAATATATAGAATTTAATTAAATTTTGATGTTTTTATATTATAAAATTTTAGTTTATAATGTATAATATATAATATATTTAAATAAATTTTAAATAATTATTTATAGGAGTTCTTATGAAGATAATTAAATTTAATGAAGAAATATGCATAAGGTCTGATATTTTTTTGAGTGCAAATCTAAAAAAGTATCAGCAATTTGTTGAGAATAATTATGTAAAAGACAATGTTTTTAATTTAGATAATAAGACTAAAAATTTTTTTAATTCTAACCAATTTATGTGTTTAGATGTTGCATATAGTGATATGAAAGAAGTTTATGGGGTGGTGTCAATTTCTCTATATGGAGTTTTTGTGCACTATAATAATATAAAATTTATATTTGAAAATGAAATCACAAAAGAGATTGACAATGCACTTAAAATTATTGACTTTAATAATTTATTATTTAAATATGATAATATAGATACTTATTTAAAAATTGAGCATAAAGCTTTATATGATAAAATTGAAAATAATACAAAATTTTTAATAAAAGTTAAAAATGATTTGATTGACTTTTTATTGACTAGTGATAAAAATGTATGTTTTAATATTCCTATATCATTAAATAGAGTAGAATCTGTGAATATTCCATTAACGAATAACAAAATTGATATAAAGGTTGTAGAATAGTTGTAGTATGGAACAAAATATGTTGTTAATATTTGTTTTAGTGATAATTCTTGTAGTCTTACAGGTTGTTATTTTGATTAGAGTTTTTTATCAAAATGACAATATAAAAGTATCAAGAGATATTAAAGATTTAGAAACCAATATAATAAAAGAAGAGAGCGAGAATTTTCAAAAGATTTCAGAAAAGAATAATGATAATTTTATAAAAATATTAGAGCAAAATAAAACTTTACAAGTTGATTTGATTAATACTTTAAATAATTCTCTAAATGAATTAAGAGATATGAATGATAAAAAGTTAACGGAGTTAAGATTAGCAAATGAAGAAAAACTGTCTCAAATTGATAAAAACATTAATGAAAGATTAGATGTTTCTCTAAACGAAAGGATAGATAAAAGTTTTTTAAACATCAGTGAGCAATTATCTAATCTATACAAAGCAACAGGTGAAATGAAGAGTTTAACTTCTGATGTGACAGATTTGAAAAAAACTTTGGCAAATGTAAAAACGAGAGGTGTGTTTGGAGAGAGACAGCTAGAATCGATATTATCTAATATTTTAATTGATAATCAATATGTAGTTCAGTATAAATTGAATAATGAAGATAGGAGAATTGTTGATTTTGCAATAAAGATTCCTGAAAAGAGTGGAGATAGTTTTATATTTTTGCCAATAGATTCCAAATTTCCAAATGATTATTATAATAAAGTTGTAAGTGCGAGTGAGAGTGGAAATGAGGATTTAATAAAAACAGCTGTAAAAGAGCTTAGAGTAGAAGTGTTAAACCAAGCAAAGAGTATAAGTGAAAAATATATTATACCACCAATCACTACAGATTTTGCACTAATGTTTTTACCGACCGAGGGTTTGTATTCTGAGTGTCTTAGGATAGATAATTTGGCAGAGGAGTGCCAAAATAAATACAAGATATTACTTGTAGGGCCTACGACTATATCAGCAATAATTAATAGTTTGTCAATAGGTTTTAGGTATCTAAAAGTTAATGAAAAGTCTATTGAGATTAATAAGATGTTACAAGCAATAAGAAGTCAATATGATAAATTTGGTGAAGAAGTAGAAAAAGCAAAAGATTATCTTGGGAAAGCAAGTGATGCTGTTGAAAAAATAGATAAGAGAAGAGGTCTGATTAATAGTAAACTAAAAAATATAGATAAAGTTGAACTTAATATTTCAAATGATATATTGGGGATAGATAGTGAAAATTATAGTTAAAAATAATAAAGTGAAATATAACTATGTAGAGAGAGATAAATCAGAGGGTGAGAGACTATCTATATTATTATATAGGGTAGCAATAGTTCTTATGGTTTTTTGTTTGCTAATGTCTATATTTTTTAGAGGAGATACACCGATGATTTTATCAGGAGTTGCTATTTCCTCATTTGTATGTAATTTGGGCTCAATGGCTTTTAGTATTAGTGAAATTTATTTATATGAAGTTTATACAAGTCTTACAAGAAATATGTTGGGGCTTCAGATTTTATATATTTTATTTTGGATTTTTATCATTTGATTTAAAGGAAATATATGATAGTTAAAATAAAGAATTTTGATTTAAAGACAATAGCAGACTCAGGACAAGTTTTTAGAATGAATGCAAAATATGTTGATTTTTATGAATTAATTGCTTTTAATAAATATTTAACGATAAAAAAAATATCAAAAAATGAATTTGAGTTTAGTTGTAGTGAGAATGAATTTGAAAATTTTTTTTATGATTATTTTGATTTGTCAACAAACTATAATAAATATAAAAAAATTGTAAAAAGTGATGATGTATTTTTAAAAAAGTGCATAGAGTTTTCTGGTGGACTACGGATCTTAAAACAAGAAAAGTTCGAAACTCTTATTAGTTTTATTATATCACAGAGAAAGAGTATACCTGCAATTAAGACTTCAATAGAAAGAATATCAAAATTGTGTGGGAAAAAGAAAATTTATAAAAATCATATTTATTATACTTTTCCAACACCAATAGAGTTATATAATAAGAGAGATAAATTAAGTTCATGTGGATTAGGCTATAGGTATGAATATGTTGTTAATGCAACAAAGATGATACTTGATGGTAATTTGGATTTATATAAATTGGATAGATTAAATAATGAAGATTTAAAAAATGAATTATTAAAAATTAAAGGTGTTGGAGAAAAAGTTGCTTCTTGTGTAATGCTCTTCGCATATCAAAGATATGACATCTGTCCTATAGATGTATGGATTAGGAGAGTGTTGGATAAAGAATATAATGGAGTTATACCAAAAGAGTATAAAAAGTATCAGGGAATAATTCAGCAGTATTGGTTTTATTATGCAAATTCACACAAAATTTTTTAATGTGTAAAAATGAAATTGGTTGATTGTTGAGTAGACACTAACTAGTTTGGTTTTTAATCATTAATTAATTTTGTATAGACTTTTAACAATATTTTTGTTATAATCTTAAAATACTAATTATGAAGGGAGTGAATAATTTTGTCAAGTGTTATAGTGAAGGAAAATGAAACTTTAGATAGTGCTTTAAAGAGATTTAAGAGAAATTGTGCTAAGGCTGGAATTCAACAAGAAATCAGAAAAAGAGAGTTTTATGAAAAGCCAAGTGTAAAAAGAAAAAAGAAATCCGAAGCAGCAAGAAAACGCAAATTTAATAATTAATTATAT
>CAMIYN010000020.1 GCA_946403075.1 uncultured Lachnospiraceae bacterium
ATATTTCATAAAAAATTGGACCTCCTTTTAGGTCCAACTTTTGGGGTTCTTTACATTGCTGGAGCCCTTAGTATATGAGTTTTCTAAGCTTTTCTACCCATGATTTATAACCATCCTCGGTAAGATGAACACCATCTTTTGTGAGTTCTGATTTAAGGTATCCATCTTGAAAATACATGGAATGTAAATCTACATAATTAATGTTATATTTTTTACATAAATCTTCTAATCTCAAATTAAACTTAATTATAGTATTATTTGAACATCTCGCATCAGCATTTTTGCCAAGCGGTAATGTACTCTGAACATAGATTTTTGCATATGGAACTGTATCAATCGTCTTTTTTATTATATCCTCATAAATATTGACTTGTTCATTAATATTAAAATCTTTTAACCCATTTATTCCACCCATTATAAATACCATTTTAGGATTCACATGTCCAAGCATGTAAATTCTTTTGTTAATTCCAGATAATGTATCTCCTGAAATACCTAATTCTATTACTTTTTTATCAGGGTAATCTTTTTGTCAATTGTGCCATCTGGTGATTGAATCACCAATAAAAGCTACATCCGCATCATATTTTAAATATTCAAGAGAAGTACCCCACGATACCAACGATAAATCTTCTCTTTCTGGTGCATTGATTCCTATTTTTCTAATCAAACGGCTAGAAAGATTTGATTGGTAATATCCGTCATTAATAATTACTTTTGTTAGTACAAAAGTTTCGCATATAATAATTATAATAAGCAAGATAATAATGATTTTTTCAAGGTGTTTTTCATAAATTATTATTGTCAATAATAGTTGACTATTTTTTGCTTAATTCATAACAAAATCAAAATATATATACAGATAAAAAGGCACTATTTAGTGAGTTTTCTTGAACCATTCTATTGTTTTATTAATTCCTTCTTCAAAATATATTTCTGGTACAAATCCTGTGTCCTTTGTCAATTCATTAATATTTACGCATGAGCTAAATGCTTTTTCTGACATTTTAGGTCTCGCACCTATTCCAAGTGGTAAATCAGGATTAATAGTATCTCTAATAATTTCAATATATTCTTTTAAAGGTTTGTATACACCACTTCCTATTCCATAAATTTTTCCTGCCTGTCCTTTTTCACCTATAAGCATTAATGCTCTTACAATTTCTTTTACATATAAAAAGTCCCACATTTGTGTAAGAGCACCATATTCTGGTTTTCTTCCCGCAAGTAACTCTCTAATTGTATAAGATAGTATGTTATTATCTGTTCTTCCCTCTCCAAATGCCGACGGTATAATACACCATATAAAAGGAAGGTTGTTATTTCTTGTATATACATCAAGCAAAAAGTGTGATGCTACTTTTGAGGCACCATACATATCATTAGGTGTTTGTTTTTCATAAACATCCATTGCATCTTCACAAAACACATATTCAGCCACAGTACCTGCAGATATAAAAAGTTTTGTGTTTATCTTTTTAGCAAATTCAGCAATTTTCAATGTCATCTCTATATTTTTTAATTGCATATCTATATTATCTTTAAATTCTGTGCTGACACCATTCCAAGCCAAGTTATAAAATACATCACATTTAATATTTTCAACATTTACTTTATCAATTTCATTTAAATCACATTCAATACATTTTACATCTATATCCAGCTTTGCAATGGACTTATTTCTATCTCTTGTAATTATAGCAACATCATATCCTTTGGATACTAAAAGTTTAACAAGATGACTTCCAATAAATCCTGTTCCACCTGTCACTATAATGTTTTTCATTTCATTATTCATCAAAACCAATTCTCTTTTCTTCAATAATCAAAGGCCTATTTAATACTCTTGTGTTTATTTGCATTACATATTCGCCAATAAATCCTATAAAAAATATTATTATAGACCCAATAAAGAATATACCAACAGAGACTCCAGCAAGACCAACTTGGAATCTATCCCAAAAAATAAGTTTTAATATTAAAGTTATCATGCCTATAATAAATGATATCAAAGACATAAAAAAACCAAAAATTGTAGAGAGTCTCATTATTAAGTTCTGATAAGATGTAATACCAAGCATTGCTGTATCATACATTCTAAAGAAATTAAATTTAGTCTTTCCTCTCTTTCTTACATTTTGCCTATAAAACACTTTTTTTCTTTCAAATCCAAGTTCAGTTATTATTCCTCTAAGATATGGATTAGAATCTTTCAGCCCTTTCATTATTTCAATAATGCTTTTATCGTAAAGTCCAAAACCTGTAAAATGCTCTATATGGTCACTTTCAGAGACAATTTTCACAAGCTTATAATACATACTTCTTATAAAATATATAAACGGATTCTCTTTGGATTGATTTTTTACTCCAACTACAATTTTATAGCCTTTTTCCCACTCTTTCACAAACTCCCCGATTGTCTCAGGAGGGTCTTGCATGTCAGCAAATATTAAAACAGTACAATCGCCTGTTCCTTGTAAGAGACCATAAAAACAAGATTTATTGAATCCAAAATTTCTGCTATTAAATATCGCTTTTATTTTATTATTGTTTTTATTTTCTTCTGCTATTATTTCTCTCGTTTTATCGGTCGAATAATTATCTATGAAAATTATTTCATAATCATATTTTTTTAAATTATCAAAAACAACATTTATTCTTTCTATTATTGGTCTAATATTTAATTCTTCATTACATGTAGGAATAACAATAGATATTTTTTTCATACTTTTTCCTCGTTAATTTTCATATAAATAAATATTGTATGGCGATGTTTCATCACTATATTTTTTTACAAAATTCAATTTTAAATATTCGGTATTTTTAATAGGTACTCTCGAAACAATGTATTTCCCACCAGCATTTTTAAATTCAATACTATTAATTCTAAGCTCAACTGGAGTTTCATCAATTATTTTAACGGGTGCATACCCAACATCATCGCAAAAAGTATAAACTCTATTTCCCCAATCATCAAAATATTTTTTGTATTTGCTACCTTCTGCATCTAAAGATGGAGCAATTATTTTTCTAAAATTGTGTTTTATGCTTAATGGCATTATATTAAAATATCCATCTAAGCAGTAAAATCCATTATATATAGCAATCGATGGGTGCATTCCGAGGCATAAGCATTTATCATTTTTATTATAGTTAATATCTTTCTTTATCTTGTTAAATAAACTCTCTGAATAATATTCACAGAAAGTCAAATTGTTTTGATTTTTAAATAAATTGCATTGGATTTCATTATAAGAGTTAGGATATATAAATAAACGAGTAACCAAATAAATAGAAAAAAGGAAAATCGAAGCGTTTTTAATATTATCTATTCCATTTAAATCAAATTGTAATATTTTTGAGAGTATATAGAATAAAGCAAAATACCATAAAAGCGGATTAAACCATAGTGTTCTCGCAAATTGAAAACCTCTAAGACTTTTAAATAAAGCCGATACTATTTGCTTGAAGTAAAAATTGCTATCAAGGGCATAGATAAAACAGTTAAACAAAATAAATAATAAAGTTATTATCAAAGGATTAGTAAATATTTTTTTAACCACATCTATGAAATTTTTATTGTTTCTAACGACTATATCAACCAAAATATAAGCCACCGCAAATATAACAATTAAATATATAATAAGATAATGAATGTCTCCAGAATGATAATGTCCAAATCTAAATACCTCATTAAATGACATATACAAATTTTTAATGCTTTTGCTATATGTTCCTACCTGTTCTATTCTATGTAAAGGAATCTTCTTTAATAACAATAGTCCAAATAGTCGATACTCCTCGATTAAGAATGAAATAATTATTATAATTAATGTAATCAAAGAATTAAAATGTATTCGCTTATTTATAATAGAAAGAACTATGAAGAAAAATAAAATATACCCACAAATAAATATCCCATGAAAGACAAAGTCAAATGCAAATCCACTACATAACAGCACAATTATTTTTTTTAAATCCAGTTTAACAAAAGAACTATAACAAACTGCAAATAATAACGGCAATGACGCAAAACCTATGGCTTGATGCGGATAATAAGGTAATAACGCATATATAAAACCTATAAGTATCGCAAGATTAATATTTTTTCCTTTAACAATATATTTATTGCAAAAAATAAATCCTATTATTGAAAGTAATATTCTAAATAAATATGCTAAGTGATATGCAACATATGGTCTGAATAATGCATAACATAATGAATAAATTTTTAACTCTGATGGCAAAAAATCTCTATCAATACCACCTAAAAATGGTGCGATAACATTATGTTTGAAAAACAAATTATTGTCTTTTAATACTTTATAAACATCTATATATATATCTAAATTGTCATGCATCGGAATAATAACATTGTTTTCATTCAATAAAATGTATAGACCAAAAAATGCAAATATCATTCCTACGAAAATAATAGACCAATATTTACCAATTTTATTTATAGATAGATATTTTTTTATGTTTTCCAATGTTACCAAACCTTCCAAGGTGCTTTATCTTTATACCACATTTCTTCAAGCACTTCTTTTTCTCTTAATGAATCCATACACTGCCAAAATCCTCTATGTGTATAACTCATTAGTTCATTGTCATCAGCCAACTTTTCCATTGGCTCTGCTTCTAAAACTGTTGAGTCATCTTTTAAATAATCAAATATCTTAGGTTCTAAAACCATAAATCCAGCATTGATTGGTGCTCCATCTCCATTCTTCTTTTCTCTAAAACTTCTAACCTCACCAAGTTTGGTAAGTTCAAGCACTCCCTTTTGTTGCTTTTGAATGATTGAAGTTATTGTTGCAATCTTTCCATGTGACTTATGAAACTTTAAAAGTTCATCAATATTTACATCACATACACCATCTCCGTAAGTAAGCATAAAAGTCTCATTATCGACATATTTTTGAATTCGTTTTACTCTACCACCAGTCATAGTACTATAACCTGTATCAACTATTGAAACTTCCCATGGCTCTATCTCGCTACTCAAAATTTTAAAATCTTGTTTGCCATTTTTATAATTTAATTTGATATCAGACTTATGCATAAAATAATTACAAAACCATTCTTTTACCATGTGTTGTTTATATCCAGCACAAATAATAAAATCATTAAACCCATAATGAGAGTAAGATTTCATA
The DNA here is from genome assembly GCA_946403075.1 of uncultured Lachnospiraceae bacterium. Lineage (GTDB taxonomy): Bacteria > Bacillota > Clostridia > Lachnospirales > Lachnospiraceae > UBA3633. Next base: position 5,160 of record CAMIYN010000020.1, read on the forward strand.
ATATGCCAAATTATAGGCATCTCGCCTATCTCTATCATTGGCTTTGGTCTATATTTTGATTCTTCTGATATTCTGGTGCCAAGTCCACCAGCTAAAATAACTACTTTCATTATTTTTCCTCACAAATAAAAAAACGCAGCTTGGAAGCCACGCCTGAAAAATTTGTGTACTTCCTTACTGCGAGATAAGTTCTTTTGCATATCCAATACAAAATATAAGCACACGCATTTTTGCTATATTGACATAATGCGTTGGATATGCAAATTATATGAACTTTCTCGCATCTACTATTATACACGATTTTTACTTATAATAAAAGATTTTAATTATTAAATATTAATTGTAAAAGTAAAGTCTATACTTTAAATCAAAATATAGACTTTACTTTTACAATTAACATTTTATAGATATTTTAATTAAAATATGCTATATTATATAAAATTAAGACAAGGAGAAAATATAATTAGTTATTAATTTTTTATAAGGCAATCTCTAATAATATTGATTTTAACATTATTCAATAATTAAGGTTTCATAGGAAATCTTATATAAATTGATTGCTTTTTAGAGAATTTTATAAATATTTACAATAACTACATTATACAAAATATTATGGGAAATTTATTTTTTGTTTTATTAGCTATCATCCTATACCTAATTATGATGATCCTAATAGGTTTTTTTTATTCAAAAAGAGCATCAAGTAATATGAGTGAATATTTCTTGGGAGATAGAAAATTAGGTCCTTTGGTGACCGCAATGAGTGCAGAAGCAAGTGATATGTCAGGATATCTATTAATGGGACTTCCTGGTCTTGCATATTTTACAGGGCTTTGTGATGTCACTTGGACTGCGATAGGACTTATTATTGGAACTTATTTAAATTGGCTAATAGTAGCAAAGAGACTTAGAAATTATTCTATGGTCGCAAATAATTCAATCACTATCCCTGAATACATATCAAATAGATTTCACGATCACTCAAATGTACTAAAATGTTTATCTTCAATATTTATACTGATATTTTTTACAGTTTATGTTGCAAGTTGTTTTGTGACTTGTGGCAAGTTATTTGGAATAATATTTGATGTTGATTATCATATAGCACTATTAATTGGTGCAGTTATAGTTTTACTATACACTATGATGGGAGGTTTTCTCGCAGTTTCTACTACTGATACTATACAAGCTCTTATTATGATTTTTGCTCTAACTTGTGTTATGTTGTTTGGCATACAAAATGCTGGTGGTATATCAAATGTAATTGAAAATGCGAAACAAATTCCTGGTTTTTTATCACTTTCACAAACTGCTACACCACTACTTGATAATGGTTCGCAGATGAAAGGTATGTTTGGTGAACCTACAAAATACACACTACTAAATATCATATCTACTATGGCTTGGGGGCTTGGATATTTTGGTATGCCACAAGTTTTGATTAGATTTATGGCAATAAGAAATGCAAAAGAAATAAAAACTTCAAGAATAATTGCAATCATTTGGGTTACAATTTCTATGGGAGTTGCTGTATTTTTAGGAATAATGGGAAGAGTAATATTCCCTGATGCCGTTGATTTATCATCACAGTCATTAGCAGAAAATGTATTTATAAAATTATCAATTACACTATTACCTGCTTTTTTAGCAGGTCTATGCCTTGTTGGAATACTTGCTGCTGCTATGTCTTCTGCTGATTCATATTTACTAATCACTGCAAGTTCTATAATTCAAGATATTTATAAAGGTATATTTAATAAAAATGCGGATGACAAATTACTGATTAAATTATCAAAAATAGTTTTAGTTGCAGTTTCAATTATATCAATATTGATTGCTTGGGATAGAAATAGTGTTATATTTAAAGTAGTTTCATTTGCTTGGGCAGGATTTGGAGCAACCTTTGGTCCTATAATACTTTTCTCTCTATTTTGGAAAAGAACTACAAAAGAAGGGGCTATAGTTGGTATAATATTTGGTGGATTAATGGTATTTATATGGGCTCTATTAATTAAGCCAATAGGAGGAATACTTGGTATATATGAATTGCTCCCTGCATTTATAGTGGGGGCTGTTAGCATATTTATTGTATCTCTGTTTACAAAAAAACCAAATGCTACAATTTTAGAAGAATTTGAAAAAGCAAAAACATTATAAAAAATTTATTTATAAAAAAAATGCCATATTTATATATGGCATTTTTTATTTACAAAATTTTATTATTTACTTGTAAAAATACTCCATCTGCATTTGCTAAAACTTCTACTTCATCTCCATCTTTTATATTATCCAAAACTATATTTTTTGCAACTAAGTTTTCAATGGTTTTTTGAATATATCTCTTTAATGGTCTTGCTCCAAAATTTGCATCATATCCATTATCAACGACATATTCTTTTGCATTTTCTGATAAGACTATTTTGATTTTTTTATCTAAAAGTCTATTATTTATATCATCAACTGTGAGTTTTACAATATTCCCAATACTCTCTCTACTCAAAGGTTTAAACATAATTATCTCATCAAGTCTATTTAAAAATTCAGGTCTAAAATGTGATTTTAAAATTTCATTAATATTATTTTCTACATTATCTTTAAATTCACCATTTTCTTTTATTCCATCTAATATAATATCTGAACCTATATTTGATGTGAGTATGATTATTGTATTTTTAAAATCCACAGTTCTACCTTGTGAATCAGTAATCCTACCATCATCAAGAACTTGAAGTAAAACATTAAATACATCAGGGTGGGCTTTCTCAACTTCATCAAAAAGAACTACACTATAAGGTTTTCTCCTAACGGCCTCTGTCAAATATCCACCTTCATCAAATCCTACATATCCAGGAGGTGCCCCTATTAATTTTGAAACTGAATGCTTTTCCATATACTCAGACATATCTATTCTTATCATCATATTTTCATCATCAAATAAATTATAAGCCAAAGTTTTTGCAAGTTCTGTTTTTCCTACACCAGTAGGACCTAAAAATAAGAATGATCCTATAGGTTTAGTAGCATCTTTTATGCCTGCTTTATTTCTTATTATACTATCTACCACTCTATCTACTGCATCATCTTGACCGAGTATTCTTGTTTTAATACTATCAGATAAATTTAATAATTTATCTCTATCTGAACTTGTTAGTTTTGAAATAGGTATCCCAGTCCACTTACTAACAATTTTTGATATTTGTTCTTCTGTTACTTTATTTTCTACGAAGTTTAATTTTTTTTCATTGATTTCATTTTCTTTTTTTTCTAATTCCTGTGTTAATTGTGGTAATTCCTGATATTTATATTTTGCTGCCTCTTCATAATTAGCAGAATTTTCTGCTCTCTCTATATTTGATTTAACTTTATCTATTTTTTCTTTTATAATATTTAATTCGTCGACTTTTCTCTTTTCATCATTCCATATAGCAATCATTTTATGATATGCATCTTTTAATTCTGCTAGTTCTTTTTGTAATTCTATAAGCCTATCTTTTGATGATTTATCTTCTTCTTTTTTTAATGCCAATTCTTCTATTTCAAGTTGCATTATTTTTCTTCTCTTATCATCTAAATCCTGTGGCATACTATCAAGCTCTGTTTTTATCATAGCACAAGCTTCATCAATTAAATCAATAGCCTTATCTGGTAAAAATCTATCTGATATATATCTACTTGACAGTTTTGCAGCTGCTATCAATGCACTATCAGTAATTTTTACACCATGATACATTTCATATCTCTCTTTTAACCCTCTAAGTATTGATATTGTGTCTTCTATATTTGGTTCATCAACTAATACTGGTTGAAATCTTCTCTCAAGTGCTTTGTCTTTTTCTATATATAGTCTGTATTCATTTAATGTAGTAGCACCTATGCAGTGTAATTCACCTCTTGCAAGCATTGGTTTTAACATATTCCCTGCATCCATTGCACCCTCAGTTTTCCCTGCTCCAACTATTGTGTGTATCTCATCTATAAATAAAATTATCTCTCCATCTGATTTTTTTACTTCATCAAGCACTGCTTTTAATCTCTCTTCAAATTCACCTCTATACTTCGCTCCTGCAACTAATGAACTCATATCAAGTGCAAATATTTTTTTATCTTTTAATGTATTTGGGACATCCCCTTTTACAATTCTCTGTGCAAGTCCTTCTACCACTGCAGTTTTACCTACACCAGGTTCTCCTATGAGACAAGGATTATTTTTTGATTTCCTACTTAAAATCCTTATGGTATTTCTTATCTCTTGGTCTCTACCTATAACAGGGTCTAATTTTCTATTCCTTGCCCTTTCAACCAAATCATAACCATATTTATTTAAAGTGTCATAAGTTGATTCTGGTTCATCTGTTGTAACATTTTTATTCCCTCTAATCGTTGATAGTGCCTTTAAAAAGTCCTCTTTTTTTATATTAAACTTAGCAAATAATTCTTTTATATCTTTATCTTGATAGTCAAATAGACCAATAAATAGATGTTCTACTGATACATATTCATCACCCATTTTTTTTGCTATATCATCGACATTTATGAGTAATTTATTTAAATCATTAGAAAACACAATATTTATATTCCCTTGTGCTTTTGGTAATTGATTTATATTTTTATCTATATCTATCATTAAACTTTTTGTATCTATACCCATTTTAGTGAGCAAATTTTTAATCAAACTATCATCAAGTTTTAATAAAACATCTAAAATATGGATTTGGAGTATTTGTGGATTTCCATTATTTATAGCAGTCTTTTGGCACTCTTCTAATGCTTTAATACTATTTTTTGTAAATTTTTGAATATTCATAACTTTCACCTCCTTACAAATAGCATTATAACACACATTGTTAGCACTGTCAAGTAGTGAGTGCTAATTGATTTTGAAATATAAATGCAATAACTTAACTATTTTATTGCATTTATGTTTAAAATGTTTCTATTTTACAACTACACTAATTAGAAAAACTAATTTATAACTCAACTCTCATAACAGAACTTATTGATTCGTAAGACAAACCCTTTCTTGCTAAATACCCATATAATTTGTTTTTTTCATCTCTATCCATATCACTATGAATTTCATAATAATTAGGACATTTCTTTAATAAAAATTTTTTTGCAATAGTTAAATCGTCAAATTCATCCATTAATTTATTTATTGCATTATCAATTATTTCTCTATTTACACCTTTTTCATATAATTTTGAAATTATTTGCTTTTTTGATTTAATATTTTTATTTATCTCTATAAATCTCTCTGTAAAAGCAATATCATCAATATATTTATGTTGTTTTAAAAAAACTATTGTTTTTTCAATTATATCATCAGGATATTTTTTTGACATTTTAAGTCTTCGTCTCAACTGAAATTCAGTCTTTGGCGAATTTTCTATTATGTAAAAAGACCTCTCCCTGCAATTATTAAAAAGCCAATCTTCATTAGTTAGTTTTTTGGGATCTAAATTATAAGGCATTAAATTTCTTCTTCATCGTCATCTGGAACTTCTGGGACATTTTTATCATATGGTTCGTTTTTTTCACTCATCTCTTTTCTAAATTCTTCCCTTACCTTTTCATCTAGCTCTTTAAACAAATTTGGATTATCTTTTAAAAATTGTTTTGCATTTTCTCTACCTTGACCAATTTTTTCTTTATTATATGTAATCCATGCCCCTGCTTTATCAACTATACCATAATTAATAGCAGTATCAAGCACATCCCCAACTCTCGATATACCTTCTCCAAACATAATATCAAATTCTGCTTCTTTAAATGGTGGAGCAACTTTATTCTTTACAACTTTTACTTTTACATGGTTTCCTACAACTTCACCACCTATTTTAATTGATTCAACTCTCCTAACTTCAAGTCTAACTGATGAATAAAATTTTAGTGCTCTACCACCTGTTGTAGTTTCAGGGCTACCAAACATGACACCAATTTTTTCTCTCAATTGATTTATAAAAATAACTGTGCAATTAGATTTTGAAATAATCGCTGTTAGTTTTCTAAGGGCTTGAGACATAAGTCTTGCTTGCATTCCCATCACACTATCTCCCATATCTCCATCAATTTCTGCTTGTGGGACTAGTGCTGCAACAGAGTCAACTACAATTAAATCAACCGCACCACTTCTAACCATAGTTTCACATATTTCAAGTGCTTGCTCTCCACTATCAGGTTGAGAAATATATAAATGGTCAATATCTACACCTATGCTCTTTGCATAGACTGGGTCAAGTGCATGCTCTGCATCAATAAATGCAGCAATCCCTCCTCTCTCTTGAACTGCTGCTACCATATGAAGAGTGACTGTTGTCTTTCCTGAGCTCTCAGGTCCATAAACTTCAACTACTCTTCCTCTCGGTATGCCACCTATACCAAGTGCTATGTCAAGTGATATGCTTCCAGTAGGGATTGCCTCAACATTCAAATTAACAAGTGAATCTCCAAGTTTCATAACCGAGCCTTTACCAAATTTTTTTTCAATCTGCGATAATGCAGAATCAAGTGTTTTTAATTTTTCTTCCCTATTTTCACTATTTACTTTTTGAACTGGTTCTTTACTACTCTTTGCCATAAAAAATCTCCTTATATAATATTATTTGTTATTTTATTAAATTATATCGTGGGTGAAACGGTGCGAGCCCTTACCCTTATTTTAATTATAAAATAACAATATTAAAATTTCAAATGATTTTAATTTATATTTAAATTAGTAAAAAAATTATTAAAGTGTTTTTTAGGTTTTATATATGAAATAGCACTTATGATTATTTTAAAATGGTATATATTAATGAATTTTATTAAATGATTTAATTTATATTTTACAATATTAAGCATATTGCGGCGGGCTCGCTTAGGGCTCCCAATGGTTCGCCCCTACGGTTACTTGGTTCGCCACTATGGTTATCGCTACTGTCTTGCAAGCGGGCTCGTGGTACTTCGCCCCTACAGTTATTTGGTTCGCCACTATAGTTAACTCTACTGTCTTGCAAGCGGGCTCGCAATGCTTCGCCCCTACGGCCCCTACAAATTGGGTTCGCCACTACTATTAATTATAACAAAATATTTTAAAAATATAATTATCTAATTTAAACAATATCAAAATTTAAACAATATTTCATCTTAATAAAATCAAATTTAAAAATATTTTAAAATGCCTATGTCTATATTAAAAAAATAGATAATTATTTGACAATCTCACATCATTTAAAGTATTCACATTGTAAAGTAAAGAACATATTATTCATTACTTAAAAATTCATCAAATAAAATATGAAATGACAAACTATATATTTAAAAATTTATATTTTTAAATATATTTACAACTTATTAAATATGGTATTTTCAAATCCATCTCTATTCATATGCTTATATGCAATTTCTGTTGCCACTCTACCTTGTGAAGTTCTAACTATCAATCCTTTTATAATCAAAAATGGCTCTATTACATCTTCTATATTTCTGCTCTCTTCGCCAAGTGCCACTGCTATATTATCTATTCCAACAGGTCCACCTCTAAATTTATCAATTATAACTTCTAAATATTGTCTATCACTCACATCAAGCCCAAGAGTATCTATATCAAGTGAATTTAATGAATCGTTTGCAACTTCATAATTTATAAATGATTTATATTTTATGTCTGCAAAATCTCTAACCCTCTTTAACAATCTATTTGCAAGTCTCGGGGTTCCTCTTGACCTCTTTGATATTTCAAAAGCTCCATCATCATCTATTTGTATATCTAAAACTTTTGCTGACCTCAAAACTATTTGTTTTAATTCTTCATCAGTATAAAATTCAAGTTTTGAAATTATACCAAATCTATCTCTAAGTGGTGCAGATATTTGTCCCACTCTTGTAGTAGCACCTACCAAAGTAAATTTTGGTAATTCTAATCTTATTGACCTTGTATTTGCATCTGTACCTATCAATATGTCTATACAAAAATCTTCCATTGCAGGATATAAAACTTCTTCTACTGGTTTTGTAAGCCTATGTATTTCATCAATAAATAAAACATCCCCAATAGATAAATTGCTAAGGAGTTGTGCAAGGTCTGCAGGCTTTTCTATTGCAGGTCCTGATGTAATTTTAATATTTACACCTAACTCATTTGCTATAATATTTGCAAGTGTAGTTTTGCCAAGTCCTGGTGGACCATAAAACAAAGTATGATCTAATTGTTCTTTTCTTTTTTTTGAGGCTTCAATATAAATTGACAAATTATCTTTAATTTTTTCTTGACCTACATATTCATTTAGAAATTTGGGTCTAAGTGTTAAATCATCTTTTTTATCTTCACTATTTAAATTAAGATCTATTATTTTCTTTTTGATTGGCATAACAACCTACTTTTTTAATATTAATTTTAGTAATTCATCAGCCGTAATATCTTTATCAAAATCAAATCCATTTACCAAATCAGTCGCTGCTTTCTTTTGATATCCAAGCACTACTAATGCTTCTATAACTTCACTTTTCACTTTTTTTACTTTTTCATCATTTTCATTATTAATTTTTGTAGTATCAATAGAATCAGTCAAAACGAGTTTTTTAATTTTATCACTTAATTCTATTACAATCTTACTTGCAGTTTTTGTGCCTATACCTTGAATTGATGAGATTTTTTTGGTATCAGCAGTTTTTATTGCTTTTATAGTATCCGTGAAACCAAGTGTAGAAATTATTGATAATGCACCTTTTGGGCCTACTCCATTTACTGTGATTAATAATAAAAAAACATTTCTATCGTCTTCATTTAAAAATCCATATAAACTTATATCATCTTCTTTTACAATCATATAAGTATATACTTTTATATCACAATTAATATCTGGCAAATTTCTAATATTTGATATAGGTATTAACATATCATAACCTATACCATTATTTTCAACGATTAATTGATTTCCTGCTAATCCTATATATTTACCACAAATATAATTTATCATTTAGATGTCTCTCTAAAATTTGTATTTAAATATTTATTAAATCCAACATAAGAATTTTTATCTTTTTTATTATTTTCAATTCCTTCAAACATTATTTCTAATTTCGAATCAATATTGTCTGCCGCTGCCACAATTATAGCTTCTACGAGACTTGGAAGTTTTGGAGAGCCAAATTCTAACTGTCCGTGATGAGATAATATACAGTGTAAAACTTCTATTCTCTTTTTTTCATCAAACCCATCAATCTTTGATATTACATTTGAAACTATTTCATAGCTAATCATAATATGCCCAAGCAGTTGTCCTTCATCTGAATATTCATTATTTGGATAATCAGTTAATTCATAAACTTTTCCTATATCGTGGCATAGAGCTGCAGTTTTTACCAAATCCACATTTACACAAGGATAATTAGAAGCAATTTTTTCTGCTACCCTTGCAACACTCAAAGTGTGTTCTGCAAGTCCACCTATAAAACTATGATGAACATTTTTAGCTCCTTGATGTCCGAAAAACTTTTTCCTAAATTCTGTATCATCTATAAAAATCTTTTTTAATAATAAATTATATTTTTCATTTTTTACTGAATTAATAATTGCATCTAACTCATTTTTCATATCATCTATATTTCTTTTACTAACTACAAAATAATCAGATGCATTATATTCATTTTCTTTTGCAACTCTTAATCTTTCAATTTTTATTTGCAGATTACCATTGTATAATATTACATCTCCTGTAATCTCTACAAAAGAACCTATTTGGAAATCTTCTATTGATTGTGAATTAGTATCCCAAATCTTCCCATCGAGAGTTCCCGTCTTATCTTGGATAGAAATATTAAAATACTCTGAACCAAATTTTGAAGTCCCTTGAGTTTTATTTTTAACTAAATAAATACTTTTTACTTTGTCCCCATCTTGCATGGAACTAATATAAACCATACTCTACTACCTTTTCCCTTTATCAAATGGAATGCCTGATGCCCTTGGTGCACTCGAATTTTTTGATGTAAATATGAGGACAACCAAAGTTGCTATATATGGTATCATTTTATATATATAATTTGGTATCTTTAAATCCATAAGTATAGGTATACCTGAATAACTACTTGATATTGCCTTCATAAATCCAAAAAATAGTGAAGCAAGAAAAATATATTTAGGTTTCCACTGACCAAAAATCAAAACTGCTAAAGCCAAAAATCCATAACCTGCAACTGTTGCATTAAAATTAGTTGATGTAGGAACTACAAAAACCAAACCACCAAGTCCACCAAGTGCTCCTGATATTATAACTCCCAAATACTGCATTTTATGAACATTTATACCTGCTGCATCGGCAGCTTGAGGATGTTCCCCACAAGCTCTAAGCCTTAGTCCAAATCTTGTCTTATACAATACTATTGATGAAATTATAAGTATCAATATCCCTATATAAGTAGTTATATATGCATTTTTAAAAAACATATCACCTATTAATGGAATCTTTGATAAAAACGGAACCTCTACAATTAAAAAATCATTGGCAAAATTTACTTGTTGTGTTCCTTGTATTACTCTTGCTACAAATATCGCAAATGCTGGAGCAAACATATTGAGTGCAGTTCCTGAAATCGTTTGGTCTGCTCTCAAATTAATTGATGCTATGGCATGAAATATAGAAAAAATAATACCTGTTGTCACTGCTATTAAGCAAGCAAGTATTAGTCTTGTATTTCCTGGAATTATTGCTTCTGTAAAATGCAAAAATAATATACTTATAAATGCACCCATACACATTATTCCTTCAAGTGCTATATTTACAATGCCAGATCTCTCACTAAACATACCACCAAGTGCTGTTATCAGTAGAGGTATCATAAATAACATCATTTGTTGAATTAAAAAATATAAAATATTCATATGTTAACCTCTTAACTTTTTAGTTTTTTTTGTTTTATTCTATCTATTATGTCTTTTACTAACAATGAAAATGCAGAAAAATAAATTATTATTGCAATTATTATATCAATAATCTCTTTTGAGAACTGAAATAACTGCAAATAAAATCCTCCTGCAGTTAAATATGCAATAAATAGACCAGAAAAAATTATTGCAATAGGATTACTTAGACCCAAAAGTGCAACTGATATTCCATTAAATCCTTCACTTACTATTACATCTTTTACTTCGATATGTCTACCTGTCCCTGATAATAAGATTATTCCTCCAGCTAAACCACAAATAGCTCCTGCTATTATCATTGAATAAACTATACTCTTATTTTCATTAATTCCTGCATACTTACTTGCATTTTTATTAAATCCACAAGCTTTTAATTCATATCCAAAAGTTGTCTTTTCAAGTATTATGTAAATTATAACTGCTACTAATATAGCTATTAATATTCCAGAATTAACCGACGAACCTACAAAAATTTTATCAAGCCCAAGTTTTGGTATATTTGCTAGTTTTGGTATATCTCTTGACTCGTTTCTAAGTGAATTAAATAATAATTTATTTCCTTTTATCACCATATTTACCAAATATAGAGTTATATAATTTAACATTATTGATGTAATAACTTCATTTACATTAAAATATGCTTTTAATACACCAGTTATGCCACCACATATTCCACCGAGTATTAAGGCAACCAAAAGTGCTACCACCCATTGAAAAGGCCCTAAAAAATCACAAGTTAGTCCTACACAGACTGCACCGAATGCTCCCATCAAAAATTGTCCCGAACCACCTATGTTAAACAATCCTGTCCTAAATGCAAATCCAACTGATACACCACAGAGTATCAATGGAGTTGCATAGTATAGAACTTGTCCCACACCCTTTAACCCATGTGTCACAGGTCCTGTGAGAATTGTTGCAAAACCAAGAAGTGCTTTATCACTATTGCAAATAAATAATATAATAAAACCTATAACCAACCCTGCAACTATCGCAAGCAGTGAAGATAATAATGGAACTATATCAATATTCTTTTTCATTATGCTACCTCCACTTTATTTTTTTTACTACCAGCCATATATAGACCGAGTTCATTTAAATCTACTTTCTTTGGATCAAATTCTCCCACTAACTCTCCTTCATACATGACTAGAATTCTATCTGCCAAATTCATTACTTCTTCTAATTCAAAAGATACGAGTAAAACTGCAATTCCCTTATCTCTTAATTCTATAATTTTTTTGTGTATATATTCAATAGCACCCACATCTAATCCTCTTGTAGGTTGCACTGCAATCATAACTTTATGAGGTTTACTCATTTCCCTACCAGTTATTACTTTTTGCTGATTACCCCCAGACATACCTCTACAAATTGTATTTTCTCCACTACTACTACGTATATCAAATTCTTCTATTATTTTTTTTGTATATTTTGAAATATTATTTTGATTTAAAAAACCATTTTTTGAAAAATACTTATCAAAATATTGTTGCAGTATCATATTTTTACCCATATCATAATCAAGCACCAATCCATCCCTGTGTCTATCTTCTGGGATATGTGATATAAGATTCAAATTTCTATTTCTAATACTTTGATTTGTGATGTCTATCCCATCAACTATAACTTTTCCATTTTTAACCCTTTTAAGTCCTGTTATTGCCTGCACGAGTTCAGATTGACCATTTCCATCTATTCCTGCAATGCAAACAATTTCACCGCCATAGACATTAAAACTTACATTATTAACTTTATCCTTATGTCCCTTTTCACCTGCAACTATTAAATTTCTTACTTCTAACTCAACCTTTCCCAATTTTGGTTCCTTCTTTTCAACAGTAAGACTCACTTTTCTACCAACCATTTTTTCTGATAATTCTTCTTTTGTAACTTTTGCACATTCTACTGTATCTACCAATTTACCGAGTCTTAGTATTGTGCATCTATCTGCTACTTTTTTTATCTCATCTAATTTATGACTTATAAATAATATTGATTTACCTTCTTCTTTTAAATTTTTTAGTATCTCCATTAATTCATCTATCTCATTTGGTGTAAGCACGGCTGTTGGTTCATCAAAAATCATTATATCATTATTTCTATATAGCATTTTTAAAATTTCTGTCCTCTGTTGCATCCCTACAGTTATATTTTCAATTATAGCATCAGGGTCAATATTAAAATTATATTTATTTGAAAGATCTATTACTTTTTTTCTCGCATCTCCCAAACTTAATAATCCATTTTTTGTATCTTCACAACCAAGTATTATATTTTCAAGAACAGTAAAATTATGAACTAATTTGAAATGCTGATGAACCATACCTATCCCCAGTCTATTTGCAACCAAAGGATCAGTTATATTTTCTTTTTTACCATTTACATATATTTCACCAGAATCTGCTTGATATATACCAAACAAAATACTCATAAGAGTTGACTTGCCAGCACCATTTTCACCAAGTAGTGCATGAATTTCACCTTTTTTTAACTTTAAAGTAACATTGTCATTTGCAACTAAACTTCCAAATTTAATTGTTATATTTTTCATTTCAATAGCATATTCACTACTCATTTCTCCCCCTATTCTAAAAAAGGCTCCTATAAAGGAGCCCCTTTAATTAATCAATATAATTAACTTTTACATTTGTTAACTTACTCGCAAGTGCCAAAGCTGGGTTTGTTTCTTCTGTATCATTAAATATAGTCCATTGTCCATTCATAAGTGCACTATATACTTGATTATAATCTGCCATTGAAAATGTATTAAATTTTGCATGTTCCATAGCAATACCAACTCCATCATTTCTAATATCAAAAGTTGTCACATTTCCACCTTTAAAGTTTCCTCTATAAAAATCTGTAACTCCTGAATATACAGAATTTGCAAGCATCTTTACAGCAGATGTTATAACAGACTCACTCTCAGAATATTGGTCTACATCTACACCTATAACTTTTGCTACAAAATTTCCATCTTGTTTATTTTTAGCATCAGCAGCACTCATAACTGAATTTCCTACTGAACCACCACAACCAAAAATCACTTCTGTTCCATTATTATACCAAGAAGCAGCCATACTCTGTGCCTCAGGTGTAGCATTAAAACCACCTGTGTAGTTATACATTACTTCTAAATCAGATATACCTAACTCTTCTGCTGCAGCTTCTGCACCTTGAACATAACCAAATCCAAAACGAACAACTGCTGGAACAGCCATTCCACCCAAAAATCCAAGTTTAGTATTTCCATCTTTTACAGCAGCATATCCTGCTAAAAATCCTGCTTGGTCTTCTTGATAAAGAATTGGCATTACATTACTACCAGTCTTGAAATCAGTATATTCTGCATTGTGTGGAGTTCCATCAAGCAAAATAAATCTAACATCTGGATGTGAATCTTGAACTAAATAAACAGGTTCTTCAAATAAGAAACCAGGACAAACTACTAATTTTGCTCCACCTTCAATTGCAAGTTCAATAGTTTCTACATAAGAATTTGTGCTTGCTTCTTGTGGTTGATAATACTTATAAGAAATACCGTTTTCTTCTGCATACTTCTTTAATCCTTCCCAAGCACCTTGGTTGAAAGATTTGTCATCAATAGTTCCTAAATCAGTAACTAAAGCGAGTTCAAAAGTTTCACTACTTCCACTTGTGTCACTTGACACACTACTTGTTGCATTGCTTCCACAAGCAACTAACAAAAGTATCATACTTAAAGATACCATTAGAGATAAAATTTTCTTTTTCATACAATTCTCCTTAATTTATATTTTTTATTGTTCATTATACTCAGGGGCTAAAGTTTGAACTTCATTCCTCCGAATGTATTCCCTTGCTACAAATGCTTCTCTACCTTGATAACTCACAAGAGCCCAGGTATCATTAATAAATCTAATAACTCTTATCGAATCTCCAACATTTAATAATCCTAATATTGTTGCATTACTATTTGCTTCTGATCTAACTCTTAGAGAATTTGTAGTTGATATATAATATCCTTCCTCAGTCGTTGTAGGAGGCAAGGTAGTTGTCTCTTCTGTTTCTGTTTCACTTTCAGTCTCACTCTCAGTTATCATAATATCTAACTCACTCTCATCTATTAAAATATCATCATTTGAATTAGAAATGCAACTCCTTATTAGCATAGCAACTATTATTATAAAAGCAATAGGTAAAATAAGAGTAAGAATATTCATCCTTTTCTTTTTAGGTTTATATAAATTCTTACTTATCAGCTCTTGTCTCATTCTCTCTTTCTCTCTAAAATCTACATCTTCACCATCTGCCATAAAAGCAGGTTGATTACTATTTTTATCTAAATCATTATTTAAATCATCATCTTCATTATATTCATATATTTGTTTATTTTTATTTTCTTGTTTATAGGCATCAGTAATGTTTTTCTCAAAAACTTTATTAGCTCTATCATCTATCAAAACTTTTATCATACCATCAAGGACTTCTAATGCCTTTTCAGCATGTTCTCTTGGAATCTCTACTCCATTGTGAGCTTGTATTCCACTTATTATCATAGTCTCAAAATTTCTCTCAAGCCTACTATCTATTATATTATTATTTAATAAAACTTTTAAATCTTCTTCATATCCTTTTGATACAATTAGGTTATCATCAACCAAGTATTCTATTAATTCAATACTTATTTGTGCCATAAGCATCATAGCATCTTTAAAATTGTTAAGAACTAAATTTTCTTTAACTTCATTAACAGCATTTTTGATTTCTTTTGCACTGGCCACTATGAAACCTCCACATAAAATTTAGATATATTTTAACACATTTTTTATAGTGTATCAAGTAAGAAAAATGTAATTTTTTAGCAAATTCTTTATTAAATTCCATTCAATCTTTCTATTCTTCCCATATCTTTAATTATACTCTAAAACAATAAAAAACCACATCAATTTGTGATTTTTTCTAAAAGAATATAAAAGCTATTGAAAAATACTAAAAAAACAAGTATTTTCAATAACTTTTAATATAAAACAATAATTTTAACAGAGATATTTTTTTTTATACCTAAACTATTCCATACCATTTTTATTTTTTACTGCAATCCAAATTTCACAGGTATAATCTTTGCTACTTACATCTTCTGATGGATATACTTCAAATTCTACTCCGTATCCATAATCATATTTATCACTCTGTGGAAAAAATTCAGTGCAAATTTTTTTATAAGTATTTGTAAAAGCATAAGGCATTTTCCCTACACATTTAAATACTGCATAAGTATATGAAGGTATTGAGACAATATCAAATCCCTCTACTATATCATTTTTATTATATTCAATACCTATTCCATAAGGAAATTTCATAGAATTTAATTCACTTGAAAATGATATCCCAAGTAAACCTTTTAAATGTAAATTCTCATCAAACTTACTTATGATTCTTTTAATAGTTCCATCATTTGTCAATTCCTTCCAAAAGTCTACAATATCCTTTGGATTAGCATCCTCCGGCTTATTTACAACTTTTCTCTTGCACAAAACTTTTATTGGTGGTAATTTTTCTATACGATATTCCATTTTAGTTCCCCCTTCTATAATCAACTTAACAGAAAGTTTTGAAAATGTTTTAAAATTAGCACCTTTTTTTATATCAGTAGGATTAATGCCATGAAAATTTTTAAATGCCCGTGTAAAACTTTCAGGTGTGTCATACCCATACTTAAATGCTACATCAATCACTTTATTTCTTTTATCAAGTAAGTCAATCGCAGCATTAGCAAGTCTTCTATTTCTAATATAATCAGCAACAGAAATTCCACACAAAATATTAAACACTCTTTGAAAATGAAATACTGACGAATAGGCCTCCTTCGCAACATCTTCCATTTTTATTTCTTCTTCCAAATGTGCTTCGATATAGTCTATTGCTTTTTGAATGCTACTAATCCACATTTTCTTTACCTCTATATAATATGCTATCATTATTAAATTAAATTCTCTTGATTTTTTATGCTTTTAGATATCAATAATTTATATGCATATTAGTTGTGTATAAAATGGATAGTTTTAATCGTTTACAGACATTGATACATTTTTAAAATCATACTTTTCTAAATTTTCTATAATACCTCTATTATCTGCCCTATCAAGTAATTTTTCTCTTGCACCTATTATTTCTTTTCCAAGTTTTCTCTTTGATGGTCCACCAACACAACCACCATCACAAACCATTCCCTCTATAAACTGTTCATTTAGTTTTCCTAACTTCAATAAAGACACCGCAGTAAAACACTCTTTTGCATTACTTGCCTTAGTGAATTTGACATTTGAAATATCTTCGCCTCTTTCTTTCATACATTCAAGAACTGCTCCTGCAACACCACCACTCATAGCAAATTTTTTTCCATAAATCGAAGACTGCTGTGTGTAATCAGAATTCTCAGGTATAGTTAAATTTTTGCTTCTTATTAATGTAGTAAATTCACCATATGTCATTACAAAATCTGCATTTCCTTTTATATCTGGATCTTCTGCTTCTGCTTTTTTAGCAACACAGGGTCCTATAAAAACAGTGATGCAGTTAGGATTTTTGTATTTTAATAATCTTGACACAGCACACATTGGAGATACGACATTTGAGACATTGTTATCAAACTGCTCTTTAAAATGTTTTTTTAACATCTCTTTAAATGCAGGACAACAAGATGTTGTTAATTTTTTCCCTGTCTTTATACACTCACTCCACTCTTTTGATTCGTAATAAGAAACTATATCTCCACCTAATCCCACATCTATTAAATCTTTAAATCCAAGTTCTTTTACAACCTTTCTCAAATCATCTATTGAAACATTTTCTCCAAATTGCCCTTCTGTTGCAGGAGCACACATTGCATATACTTCGCAGCCTTCAAGTATTTTATTTATTATTTGAACCAAATATGTCTTTGAACTAATAGCACCAAAAGGACAAGAATGTATACAAGCACCACAACTTATACATTTATCTTTTGAAATCACACATAGTCCATCTTCATCATATGTTATCGCACCTACACTACAAGCTCTTTTACAGGGTCTTTCCAAATGCACTATTGCATTAAAAGGACAAACACTCGCACACTTTCCACATTCTTTACATTTTTTATGGTCTATGTGCATTCTAACTTCGCCTTTTGAAATTGCATCAAAAGAACAAGCAGAAAGACAAGGTCTCCCCATACAAAACCTACAATTATCAGTTATTGAATATGAAGATATAGGACACTCCATACAAGCTGCATCAATAACTTGAACTACTGCATTATCTTTTTTTCCATCCTGATTATTACCAGCAGCAAGGTTAATTCTTTGCCTTAGGACTTCTCTCTCTTTATAAATACAACATCTAAATTTTGGTTTATTATCACTTGTCATATCATAAACCAATTTTTCCATATTTTCTTTATTTAATTTTTTATCCCAAGCAAGTTTGCAAACTTCCTCGATAACTTTGTGCCTAAAATTAATAAATGAACTATCATTTGTAATCATACTATTAAATTTTTCTCCTATATCTATTACTATTTTTTTTAGTTTTATACTTTTTCCATTAGTTATTATAAATTATTTTAAATACATTTATTTTATTTGTCAATATAAAGGATTTTGTAAGAAAATCTCTAAAACTCTGCAATTTATCAAAGGTTTCATATGGAACCTTTATTATTCATTAATTTTAGAAATTTTATTTTAAAAATGTTTAAATAATATATTTCATAGAAAACTGTCATAAAACATCATAGGAAATAAAATCATTTACCACTTTTTTATATATAAGTTATAGTTGAAAAAATCTAAATAATAAAGTATACTAAAATGTATTATAATTTTATAAAAAAGGTAAATTTATGGATAAATTCATTGATTTAAAAGAATTATTTTCAAATGACAATTTTATTGAGAAAGAGATTGCTGTATCGGGTTGGATTAGAACAAATAGGGATTCAAAAAATTTTGGATTTATTGTTTTATCTGATGGAACAGATTTTAGAACACTTCAAATAGTATATGATGATAAATTAAATAATTTTAAAGACATAGCGAAACTAACTGTGGGATGCAGTATAATTGCAAAAGGAAAAATTATAAAAACTCCTGAGGCAAAACAACCTATAGAAATGCATGCAAATGAAATTTTGCTTATGGGTGCTTGCGATGAGACATTTCCTATACAACCAAAAAAACACACTATGGAATTTTTGAGAACAGTGCAACATCTAAGACCGAGAACAAATACTTTTCAAGCAGTATTTAGAATAAGGTCTCTCGCTGCTTATGCCATACACAAATTTTTTCAAGAAAATGGGTTTTTATATGTACACACTCCAATAATAACTGGTAGTGATGCAGAGGGTGCTGGTGAAATGTTTAAAGTCACAACTATTAATCCTTTAAATCCCCCAATAAATGACAATAAGCAAATTGACTATAGTAGAGATTTCTTTGGGAAAGCTACTAACTTAACTGTTTCAGGACAATTATATGGTGAGACTTTTGCCCAAGCTTTTAAAAAAATATATACCTTTGGTCCCACATTTAGGGCAGAAAATTCTAATACTACAAGGCATGCTGCTGAATTTTGGATGATTGAGCCAGAGATTGCATTTTGTGATTTAGATGGCAATATGGATATAGCAGAAAATATGTTAAAATTTATTTTTAGCTTCATACTTGAAAATGCAACCACTGAAATGGAATTTTTTAATAAATTTTATGATAATAATTTAATAGAAAGACTTACAAATATCATAAATTCAAATTTCATAAGAATTACTTATACTGATGCTGTAAATGAATTAATAAAACATAACGACAAATTTGAATATAAAATTTCTTGGGGTGATGATTTACAAACTGAACACGAAAGATATTTGACAGAAGAAATATTTAAAAAGCCAGTTTTTGTAACTCACTATCCAAAAGAAATAAAAGCTTTTTATATGAAGCTTGATGAAGATGGTAAAACTGTCAGTGCTGTTGACTGTTTAGTCCCAGGAATAGGTGAAATACTCGGTGGTTCACAGAGGGAAGATGATTTAGATAAATTGATAAAACGGATGGATGAGTTAAAACTTGACAAATCAGAATATGAATTTTATTTAGATTTGAGAAAATATGGTTCTACTATCCATTCAGGTTTTGGGCTTGGCTTTGAGAGGTTAATAATGTATTTAACTGCTATCCCAAATATTAGAGATGTAATCCCATATCCAAGAACTGTTAAAAATTGTGACATTTAATTCGTAGGGGCGATGTACCACGAGCCCACAACCGTAGAGGTGAAGTACTATGAGCCCTCAACCGTAGGGGCGAAGTACCCCGTGCCCGTAGCAAGAAAGTAGAGTTAGCAGTAGGGACAATGTACCACGAGCCCACAACCGTAGGGGCGATGTACCACGAGCCCTTCACATAAATTTTTAAAAATACAACATTAAAAATTTTATATAAAGGAACAAATAAATGACTTTTATCCATGTAGCAGATGTCCATCTCGGCATTGCACCAGATTCTGATAAACCTTGGTCTGCTGACAGAGGTTATGACATCAAAGAAACATTTTATAATGTAATCAAAAAATGTGATGAATTAAAAGCAAATTTACTTTTAATTTCTGGTGATTTATTCCATAGACAGCCACTCACATCTGATTTAAATGAAATTAATGAGCAATTTAAGACTATTCCAAATACAAAAGTTGTCATAATTGCTGGAAACTCTGATAAAATAAGAAAAAACTCAGCGGTTTTAAGTTATAATTTTAATAGCAATGTTCACTATATTTTAAGTGAATATCCAACTGAACTTGAATTATATGATTTAAATATTGTCATTCACGGATTTTCTTATTATGATTCTGAATTAAAAAAATCTCTAGTTGACATTATAGAGCCTAATACAAATGATGGTAAAATTCACATACTACTTGCTCACGGAGGGGACACAAACCACTGCCCTATAGATTTTGAACTACTTGCAAATAAAAATTTTAACTATTGTGCACTTGGGCATATACACCAATATCAAGATATGTTTGACCACAAAATTGTATATCCAGGAAGTCTTGAACCTCTCGATATGCAAGAGACAAAGGAACATGGTATTTGTATAGGCGACATCCACCCAATAACTGGAAGACTGGAAAAATTTCATTTTGAACCAATGGCCAAAGCTCAATACATCACATTAAGTATAAAAGTAAAAGAAACAACCACAAATGATGACTTAATCACTTCAATATCAAATGAAATATTTTCAAGAGGCAGCACAAATATTTATACTCTAAAATTAGAAGGTCCCAAAAATCCAGATGAGGAATTTGATTTTTCTCTCTTAAACAAATTTAGAATTATAGAAATTATAGATGAGACTGAACCTAAATATAATTTTGTTGCCCTTTCAAAAGAGCATCCAAAAGATATGGTTGGGGCATACATTAGAGCTTTTCACACAAAAACAGAAGATATGAGTTATGTTCAAAAGAAAGCACTTTTTTATGGAATCGATGCTTTATTAAAATCAAGCAAATCTACTATGGAATAGAGGAAAGAGATGGAAATTTTAAATGCCCATATCAAAGGGTTTGGAAAATTACAAAATACTGATATACAATTAACTAATGGATTAAATATTATATATGGAAAAAATGAAGCAGGTAAATCTACCGCTCATAGTTTCATCAAAAGTATTCTTTTTGGTATCAACAACAAAAAGACAAGATCTATTTTATCCCCTCTTGAAAAGTATACTCCATGGGACAACACCAAAGTATACGAGGGAAGCATTGATTTTACCTACAAAAATAAGACTTATACCATATATAGAACTTTTGGAAATAAACACACCATATTTGAAATAGTTGATAATCAAAGCAATAAAAAAATTAGTGAACCAGAGTTATTTTTAAATAAAGTTATGTCAAATCTAACCGAGACTTCATTTGATAATACTATAAGCATAAGCCAATTAAAAAGTGTCACAGATATCGGTATGGTTCAAGAATTAAAAAAGTATATTGCAAATATAAATACATCTGGGGACATTTCAATAGACACAATAGCAGCTATAGAATATTTAAAAAATAAACGAAAAATTTTTGAAGATAAACAAATCAAGGATGCAACCGTAAACTACACAAAACTACTTGGTACAATCAGAAATGCAGAGAGAGAAATTACTGCTGATGAATATAAAAATCTAATCCCTGATTTGATGACAAAAAAGAAATCTGATGATGCAAAAATCAAGAAAAACACACAAGAAATAGAAGAATTAAATCGCTTAATTGATGATAACATCGATGTTTTAAAAGTAAATGGTTTTGAGACAAGACCAGAAATAGACACACTAAAAATTGAAACTGAAAAAATCTATAATGAATACTTAGAACTACAGAGCACAGTAAAGAGAGCTACAAAATTTGCTGGTAATATTTTGATGATAATATCAGGACTTGGACTTGGTATTCTAAACACAATTTTTTTGACTGTAGCATATCCACAAGCAGGTAATTTATTAAATCTAACAGAAGTAATTAATACTTTTAGTGATTTTAAAAAATTATTTAAATTGTTGCCATTTCCCCCTGCTATACTCATAGTTTTGCTCTATGTAATAACTTTTATCCTATTCATATCTGGCTCTCTCTCATTTATAAGAAATGCACAAAGTTCTCGCAATATGGGTGATATGCTAACCGTTTTGACAGAAATATTTAACCATCAAATCAATACTACTCTTGTCAATTCAAATTCAATGATTGATTTTCAAAATCATATTTCTGATATGTATGATTTAATGGATAGCATAGATAAACACACTACTAAAATTAAGGAATTAAAACTTGAAAATGACAAATTACTTGATATACAAGAACAATATAACAAAGAGATAGATGACCAAAAGAGAATCCAACATGAAGTAGAACAAAAGGTTGATAAAATAAATAAACTTAAAAGTGATGCAGAAAAACTGAAAAAATATATAAGCTATAATGATGATATACAGAGAGAAATAGATAGTATAAATCTAAGTATAGAAATGTTGAGTGAATTATCACAAAAAGTACAAGTTATGTTTGGAACTTATATAAACGAAAGAGCAAGTAAGTATTTAGCAGGTATATCAAATAATAAATATAATAGTATAAATGTTGATAACAATTTAAATGTCACAGTAAATACACAAGATAGAACTGTCCCTGTAGAACAATTAAGTGCTGGAACAATAGACCAAATCTATTTATCACTAAGACTTGCTATAGCACAAATAATTAATGGAGATAATGAAAACTTGCCACTACTTTTTGATGATTGTTTTGCACTATATGATAATGATAGACTAAAAAATGTCCTACTCTGGTTATACAATAATTATAAAGGACAAATAATAATATTTACTTGCCACACAAGAGAAAATGAAGTATTGCAAAATGAAAATATTACTTATAATAGAATAGATATATAAAAAAATTTGCAGAGACTGCAAATTTTTTTATTTAATTAATTGCTGTAAATTTTTTGCTCTATATTTTAATTTTCTAAGTGCCTTATCTTCTATTTGCCTAATTCTCTCTCTTGTTACATCCAATTCTTTTCCCACTTCCTCCAAAGTTCTCGTTCTCTCATCTTCTATTCCAAATCTTAACATTAAAACTCTTCTCTCCCTTTCTCTCAAAGTTTTCAATAACTCAATTATTTCTTTTTTAAGCATAACTCTCTCAGCATTTGCCTCGGGAGATATTACATTTTGATCTGCAATAAAATCTGCCACTATCGAATCATCCTCTTCTCCCACTGGTTTATCAAGAGATATAGGATCCATTGCAATTTGCATAACTTCCTCTACTTTTTCTCTACTTACCTTCATAGCTTTTGCAATCTGTTCTATTGATGGCTCATAACCTAACTCTGTTGTAAGTTTTTTCTTTACTTTATTCATTTTATTAATTGTCTCAACCATATGAACAGGTATCCTAATTGTTTTGCTCTGGTCTGCCAAAGCTCTTGACACACCTTGCTTTATCCACCAAGTTACATATGTAGACAATTTATATCCAAGCCTATCATCAAACTTCTCTACTCCTCTTATCAATCCAAGATTTCCCTCTTGTATCAAATCAAGTAGGGATAATCCATGCCCTATATATTTTTTTGCAATAGAAACTACAAGTCTTAAATTACACTCAACCAATCTCTTAAATGCAATTTTATCACCCTGTCTCTTTCTCTTTGCCAACTCTCTCTC
Organism: uncultured Lachnospiraceae bacterium; assembly: GCA_946403075.1. Taxonomy (GTDB): domain Bacteria; phylum Bacillota; class Clostridia; order Lachnospirales; family Lachnospiraceae; genus UBA3633. Next base: position 29,325 of record CAMIYN010000020.1, read on the forward strand.
TTGGTCTGGTGTGAGAAGTATATATTGACCAATCTCTTTTAGATACATTCTCACAGGGTCATCTAAACTTACACCCTCAAATAAATCAAATTCTTTACTCTTATAATCATCAAGGTTTTCCTCAAATTCTCTTGCTGCAACCTCATCAAACTCATCATCACTACCTATCACATCCTTTTCATCGCCATTATCTTCTTTTTCTATATTAAATTCATCATCAATATCTTTTATCTTTTTTTCTAATTCTTTTTCATTTTTAAAATTAACAGGCATAAAATCCTTTTGACCATCAAAGTCTAATGAATTTATATCATCAATATCTTTTTTTTGCTTACTAATCCCTTTTGTATTTATTTTGCCAATTGATTTATTACTCTCTTTTTTGGTAGCAACTAATTTTGTCACTTTTTTTGTTTTTTTGGGTTTTGTAATCTTTATAGACTTTTTTTTCTCTGCTATCTTTTTTATATTTTTCTTTTCTTTTACTGCTACTTTTTTTACAGACTTTTTTACACTTTCTTTTTTAGTTTTTTTTGTATTTTTCTTTTCAACTTTCTTTTTAATCGCCATACTTTTCTCCTTTTACTTTCAAAATTTTATAAATTTCTTTTTTTGTCATATTTCTAATTTTTGATATTTCTCGCATTGCATCCTTATCATCAAAACCCTTACTCAATAAACTATCATATTGTTCTCTTATCGTTATACCTGAATACTCTTTTTCTATATTGCTTTCTATGATCGATTTGCCTTGACCTTCTACTATTAATACAAATTCACCCTTAGGATCTCGGTTTTTATATTCATTAAAAATATCAATTAGGCATCCCCTATTTATCTCTTCATATTTTTTTGTAAGTTCCCTACACAATGCTACTTTTCTATCTTCTCCAAAAACTTCAATCATTTCCTCTAAATATTTTACTAATTTATGTGGAGACATATAAAAAATTAAAGTAAATTGATAATTTTTAACTGACAATAATTTTTCTCTTCTCTTTTTATTATCCGTAGATAAAAAGCCTACGAATAAAAACTCTTCTGCACTAATGCCACTCATTACCAAAGCATCTATTAAGGCAGTAGCACCAGGTAAAGATTCAACAATGATATTTTCACTCAATATTTTTTTTATAGCAATAAAACCAGGATCAGATATTAAAGGTGTGCCTGCATCACTCACTAATGCAATATTTTTACCACTCTTTAATAAATTAATTAATTCATTAGTTTTCTTAATTTCATTGAATTTATGATATGAAATTAATTTTTTATTTATATTATAAAAATTTAATAAATTTATAGTTCTCCTTGTATCCTCAGCAGCAATTATATCAACACTATTTAAAACTTCAATGGCTCTATATGTAATATCTTTAATGTTCCCTATAGGTGTCGCCACTATATACAATTTTCCATATTGCTCTTTTCCCACAATTTGTAGATTATATCACTCAATATTTAAAAAGTCAATTTCACACCTATTATTACAAAGATGCTCTTTTTGTTCCTACTTCTTTTTTAAATTTTAATGCTTAAATTTTTGTTTCATTATCATATCTCTTTCTACTTGACATATTTCTTTTCTCATTTTTTCATTTATTTTTACATTATCACTAATAAAAAATATGTCAACTTAAATTATACTAAATCACACTTTTTTATTTTCCTTTCTTTGTTAATTTTATTCCAAATGTATCCATTCGTTCAATTTCTTCTTCATTTAGTTTCTTCAACATTTTGCTTAACTTTGTTATATCTCTTTTTGCCAAATATTCCATATAGTCATTTCTCTTTTCTGCTGGTATTACTACTGGGGCTAATCCTCGATTTAATAGTTCTTTTGTTATCAGCACTCTTCCTATTCTTCCATTGCCATCTTCAAATGGATGTATTCTTTCAAACTCTATATGAAATCTTGCTATATAGTCAAATATGTCTTCTTCTCTATCTTTGGTATCCTTATATATTAGTTTTGAAAGTAGCATTGGCACTTCTTCTGGTTTCGGTGGTATATGCTCTGCTCCAGTTATGAATACTTGTGTCTTCCGTATTTTATCTATATCTTTTATATTTTTGTTAATGAATGTTGCTATCTTCTCTATAAAACTTATACTTATATTTGCATCAGCATTATTCATTATATAGTTCATAGCATATTTTAAATTAACTGCTTCAAACACTTCTCTTGGGTCTGCTTTTACTTGTATCTTGTTTTTATTGTCAAATATTATTGAATATGTTTCAGCATAACTTAAAGTGCTTCCTTCAATCTTGTTTGAATGATATACACTTCTCGTTATCAAATCTTCAAAATAAGGACTATTTCTTTTTATTTTATTTATTATTGTTTTACCTTTTATGCTCATTTTGTTTTTATCTTTCTTGTGTTATTTCCATATCTTTTTTATGTTTTTTGTTGATTGCATTTCGTTTCCGTCCCCTATTGGGGTAATTGATCTTAATATTTATTTAGATGATACAAAACATTTTAATTATATCAATATTTAATTCTATAAAACCTACAAACCTTTTACTCACATTCTCTTGTTAATAAACTACATTTATGCATCGAAAATATCGGTATTATTTTTTACAACTTCAAAGCAATATACTTTTAATCTTCTTGCTATATTCATTACATCATCTATTTGCCTTATAGTTGTTTTAAACCCTGCTATATACAATGCATGTGTATGCCATTTTGTAATTATCTCGGCTTTGTCATCTATATCATCAAGTATTTTTTCTAACTCTTCATAATTTTTTATATTTTTCTTGTTTGCTTTTATCTTATTTATATTTTCATAATATTCATGTTTATGTTCATAATTAGTTCCACATAATTGTTCCACTAAACCTTTTACAAACAATTCTACTGATATCTGCAATTCTAAACAGCAATCTCTGATTATATAATCTTCGTGCATAGTATCTCTGTCTATTCTCTTATAATAGTTCTCTGCATTATCTAACTTGTGTATTGCTTGGTCTATTAAATTGAACTCTCTTTTATTCTTCATATAATTCAACACTCCTATCTATTATATTCTCTTTTTGGTTATCTGTCATATTATCTTTTATCTCATCTTCCCAAAGTAAGTCAAAATCTGTATCAATACACCTTTCTAATTTCTTATATGCTTCTTTTTTGCTACACCCTACATTATCTTTATTAAGTAATATATCTATATCACTTGTCTCACTGCAATCCCATCTTATAGCACTTCCAAACACTTTTATTCTTGGTATCTCTTTTAATATATTTCTTACCGTTCTTTGTTTTCTTGGGTGTATCCTATTTATATTATGAATACTATTTAATTCTTTTTCAACAACATTAAACATTTCATTCTCCTAAACTATCCTACTTAAAACTGCAAAAATATATATTTCATTTATTATACTACTTTTTGCAATCTCTTTCAAAAAATATTTACTCTCCTATTCACTTACTCGCTGTTATTTTTAATATTAATGTCGCACTATATGTTGATTGGTAGCAATGTGAATCTTAATATAAGAAAAGGACTTGAAAAAAGACAAGACATAAAAAATTTCCATCCCCTATTGGGGAATGTGAATCTTAATATCTCTTTAGAGACTGTTGCTAAATTCATGAAGAGAATGTTTCCGTCCCCTATTGGGGCTATGTAAATCTTAATTTTTACAATTAAAAATGGTGTAGCAATACAAGTATTGTTTCCGTCCCCTGTTGGGGCTATGTAAATCTTAATTCATAAAGATTTTAATAAAAATATATCACGCTATTGTTTCCGTCCCCTATCGGGGTAATGTAAATCTTAATACCGAAAGAAACGAAAAGCTTCAAAAAAAAGGCTAATGGTTTCCGTCCCCTATTGGGGCTATATGAATCTTAATTGTTTATGGGGATGATATTATTACACCTACACTTTTTGCATTTCCGTCCCCTATTGGGGTAATGTGAATCTTAATGATGTCAACGACGGTGTTGTAGATGGTTTTTAAGTTCCGTCCCCTATTGGGGCAAAAAATTGGCGGGCTTGGTGCCACAATTTATGCATTTATTCCGTCCCCTATTGGGGCAATGTGAATCTTAATGATCGCTGGTCAGACTGGTGGAATAATCACTAACCGTTTCCGTCCCCCATTGGGGTAATGTGAATCTTAATCCCAACTCCTACAATGCTATATATTCAATATATATTTAGAAGTTTTCGGCTCAAAAATTTTTTTTATCTCTAAAAGTCCCATAGGGACTAATTGATTGTCATATTTCGTTGATTTTTCAAGTCTCGGTGCAAAACCAGGAATTTTATAATCATTATAATGCTTATGGCTATAAAAGATTTTTCCAAGTATTTGGCTTATGTAATATGCTCCTATTCCAACAACGGGCTCGCGATGCTTCGCCCCTACATTTTGCAAAATTGTCCCTGAATTTTGTAAATTTGCTTCTTTTGTTTTGTTTGCATTCATTTTTTCTAAAGACCCACCTACATCATCAACAATAGTTTTTGAAATATATCCAACTCCACCACCTATAGGTAAATATATTCCATTATAATTATTCAGTTGTAATTTAAAATTCTTATTATAATACTCTAAATAATATTTTGAATGTGTTTTTATTCTTTCTAATATTTCATCCATTTTAAAAACATTTTTATCATTTTGAATATTAATTTTAAACTTAATTTCTGCTTTAGGTTTTAATGTTTCTCTTATCAACTTCAATTTTTTTTCTTTTCTATTTTTATCTTTATCAATATATATATCAATTTTTTCACATAAAACTAATGAATTTATATCAATAGGTTCACTATCACTTACACTTATATACGAAAAAATATCATTTACAGCATCATTAGTTTTTTTATCATCTCGTTCTAATTTATTAAAATATTGCTTTTCTATATTTTTTGAATTAAATCCTTTTATAGACCTATCACTTAATGATTTAATAACCCCTTCTATTTGTTTTATGTTATAGTCTAAATTTTTACTATCAGTTTCATTTAGTATACTACTTGAAAGCATTGCAAGTCTCATTGCACCCTTAATGCTACTTCCTGGCAAATACACTTCATTATAAGGATTTTTAATAAATTTTTCTATGTCAGTAGTGTTATAATTATTGCGATTTGTATTTATTTGTTTTGAACCACCCCTTATATCTGCATTTCCCCTATCTATTGTATAAATAGTTAATTCCTTTTTTATAATTTCTTCATTTAAATATAATCTTATAGAACTATCTTTAATCCACTCATTAAAAGTTTTATTAATGTCTTTTACATATTCTTCATACAGAGATAAAATTCTATTATTTCTTCTAATTAATTTATTCACATCAACTACATATATTTTATTTTCTTTTTCATCAACATAATAATCTTTTTTTAATAATTTCTCACCACTTCCTACAAAGATAGGAGTTTTAACTTCTGCTACTATGTCATATACTTTATAAAAATCATTCACATCATTCATACCATTCACCTACATTCAAGAAAAAAGGTTTTGCATATCTATAAATTGGGTTCTCACTATCAAATGATACATCAAAAATACCACCATCAAAATTATTTATAAAAGATGAACCACTTGACAAATAGTAAAATGCTTTCTTTTTTGGAGCATTGATATTTATATAAAAATTATCTACAAAGCCACCATTTCTTAAAACTACATAACTTGCTCCATCTAATGCATTTTCTATTTCATTATCTTTTGGTAAGCAGGCACTTATCGTTATTTTAATTTTCTTTTCCTCATTAATTAATTTATCATACACAGCATAAATATCGTCATTAGCATTAACTTCTATAACACTGAACTTGCCAAACCCAGAACTTTTCTTTCCACCAATCCCAGAAATTCCAACTTCAATCAATAAATCTTTAACCAAATCTATTTTTTTTTCTTCTTCATATTTTATTATTATATATAATCCTGCATTTTTTGAAAAATTAAAAGTCGTAATCTGATAGGGGGTAGCATTTTCACCACTATCACGGTTTATCGAAGATTTAGTTATATAATTCTTACTCCCAATTTTTTTTATATTTTTATTTACATTTTCTGCTTCACTAAATTCACCATTAATAAATTCTTTCAATTTAGACACTGGCAAAAATTTCATTTTTTTAATCTGCTTTTTATCTTGCTTATTATCATTATTCATATTATTGTCATTTTTAATACTAACATATGGTTTGGATATATAATATTCATCATCTATATATGGAAAAGCATCAGATATATATAAATGATTTTTGTTTACACATTCAATCAAATCATTTAAACTATTTATATCATATTTTTTTAGCATTTCAATAGAAATCGCAGAAAACACCCTATCACTTCTAAATGACATTTCTGTATCATCCAAGTTCCCACTACCAAAATGAACAGGAGTATTAAATTTTAATTTAAATATCTTAAATTTCATTTTTATCCTTGAAAATTTCTTTTGCCTTTTTTTCTATATTCTCTTTGCAACTATCATCACAACTCAAAACTTTTATATCAAAATTTTTAAATTTTACTCTGCCATACCCTCTTGTGCCGCTACCACCGAGATAATCATCTTCTAATAATTTTATGCCATCATAAAACAAATTTAAATCTTCATCTATTTCATTTTCAACATTACTGCCATCATCCATCTCATCAACGAATAAATTATATATTACAAAAAAGGAAATCTGTTATTCTTAACTTTTCTAAAATAATTCTTTTACTTAAAAGAAGTAATTGGAAAGAAAGAAGTTAAAATATAATAAAAATAAAATTAAAAATATTAAATTTATAATATTAATGATAAATTAATCAATAAA
>CAMIYN010000021.1 GCA_946403075.1 uncultured Lachnospiraceae bacterium
GAGTTCTATTAAAAAATTGTAACATGCCCCCCCCTATAAATTTCTAATATGCCCCTTATCGGTAGTTTTTTATACTATTTCCCAAGGGGGGGGTTGTAAACATATGAAAATATTTAAATTGTTTGTATCATTATGTTTAATAATATCTATATCACTGATAAATTCAATTGCAGCAATATCTGTATCCGATGGCTCTGCCTTCGTTACAAAAGCAGAATTTGCAGCTGACCTCAATAATCTTTCTAATAGAATGTCTTCCCTTGAAAACTCCTTGGATGCAAAAATTGATAGTTTAGTATCAAGCTATCTCAGTAGAAATGGTATATGGAATGGGGAAAAACAAACGAGTGATATTATTTTAGGAAGTAGTGTTCTTTTTGATATGTCTGATAAAAGTTCTACTGTTATAAAAAAGGATGCTAATGGATATACTTATACAGTAGGGATAGGATCTGGTAGTGTGAAGGCTAATGGGACACAAAAAGATATAAATAGAAGTGCTGTCCAATCTACTTCAAAACAACAGTTTTTTTTGGGGATGGGATATAAGTTTGTGAAAATTAGTAAATCTGGTTTGTTAAGTTTTTCAGTTACTTTTCAAGGAAGAAATTCCAGTTTTAATGAAATTGGTATGAATGTTAGTTCTTGGAGCACAAATGACCGTGAGAATGGATTATCTGGAGTTGCTGGTGTTGTATTATCAAAAGGAGATGAATATAATTTTAATAATTCAAATTCTCAATGGGTGGCTTCGTCTTTGTATGGGTATGGGACAGGAGTATATACTCAAACCAATGAGATAATAAAAAGAGTTTATATTGGATTTCCTTTTGGGAAAATAAATCTTTTAGGTTTTGTTAATAAAGATGATGAATTGAATTTGGGTTTTGTTGTTTCAGGTTATTCTGCATATTATAGTGTAACTTCTTGGAGTTTGATGAGCGAAGGTGGATTTGGTATTAGTGATTTAGATGCAGTTGTTTATTAATTAATATTAATTTGAAATGATTGATTATTAGATTGAGAATAAATATTCAGTAAAAATTTAGCACTTATTAAAAGTGTAGGGGCGAAGTCAAATAATGTAGGTGCGAAGCAAATAACCATAGGGGAGAACCAAATAATCGTAGGAGCAAACCAAATAACCGTAGGGGCGAAGCATCGCGAGCCCTAATGAAATATGTTTGTGTGTTAAAAATCATAAATTAAAATTATATAAATAAAATAATATAATTTTTTTTTGAATGTGTGTTTGTGTATTCAAGCTACAATCATAAAGTTTATAAAAATAATCTATTTAAATATATTAATTAATAATTTTTAAAGATTAATTTTATTTATCGAAATAAGAATTAATAAAATATTAATATATCCATAAATTTTGATATGATTATGCATAAAACTAAAACCTTGTTGAGTTTTAGTTTTTTTATTTTAAAATATATGTTATCTAGTGAGTGAAGTTGCAGATAGACCACTGGGCTCGCAATACTTCGCCTCTACAACTTTATCTACTTTCTTGCTACGGGCTCGTGGTACTTCGCCCCTACATTTTTCAAGTCGCCCATACGACTATCGCTGCTTTCTTGTTACGGGCTCGTGGTACTTCGCCCCCTACAACTTTTACTACTATCTTGCGACGGGCTCGCGGTGCTTCGCTCCTACAAATACCCCCCCTATAAATTTCTAATATGCCCCCTATGGGTAGTTTTTTTTATTATTTCCCAAGGGGGGGGTTATGAAAATATTAAAATTTTTTATATCTTTATCTTTGATATTATCAGTGTCATTAATAAATTCAATCGCTGCAATATCTGTATCCGATGGCTCTGCCTTTGTTACAAAAGCAGAATTTGCGGCAGACCTCAATAATCTATCTAATAGAATGTCTTCCCTTGAAAACTCCTTGGATGCTAAAATTGATAGTTTGGTATCTTCATATCTTAGTAGAAATGGTATCTGGAATGGGGAAAAACAGACTTTTTTGGATTATACGGAAGAAAAACTTTGGCCTAATAAGTGGTGTACAAAAGCAACTGGTGATGAAGTTGTAACTAATGACCTTGTTTCTATTTGTGAGACAACTAAGTCAGGTCTTTTTAATTTACAGTTTGAAATTATTTCAAAAGTAGCTCTGGGAAGTAGTAATACAGCACAGGCCACTATTATGAGGTTCACTTCAAATTCAACTAATTCTAGTGCTCCAAGAGCCGTAATTACTGTTAAATATGATATTTGTGATATTTTAAATAAAAATGTTGTCATATTTTCTTCCGCTATAATTGCTCAAACATATTACTCAATAAATGTTGTAAAGGTAATGGATTTATTTTTACCATCATTTTTTTGTAATAATTTCTTCTTTGTTCAAAAAGGGGTAACCTTGGGAATGCGATTAGTTTTCACATGTGAAGGTGGTAACTGGAGTGATACTTATTTTGTAAGAAATACTAATTATTCATATTGTAATCCAAATCTCAAATTTTTAGAAGCATCTATATATTAATACTAAAAATTTTTAATTCTAATTTATATTTTTGTAGTGAAGGGATAGATATGGAATTTAGACATAGAGTAAAATATTTGTAGGTTTTACTGAACTAAATATTGAAAAATACTTATTAATAATTTTTTAAAATTGATTTCATTTATAGTGTAAGAATTAATAAAATATTGATATATTCATAAATTTTAATATGATTATGCATAAAACTAAAACCTTGTTGAGTTTTAGTTTTTTTATTTCAAAATATATGTTATGTAGTGAGTGAAGTTGCAGATAGACCACTGGGCTCGCACCGTTTCGCCCCTACGGCCCCTACGATTAACTCTACTTTCTTGCTACGGGCTCGCTTAGGGCTCCCACTGGTTCGCCCCTACAACTTTAGCTAATATCTTGCTACGGGCACGGGGTACTTCGCCCCTACGGCCCCTACGATTAACTCTAATGTCTTGCATATGGGCTCGCTAAGGGCTCCCAGTGGTTCGCCCCTACGGCCCCTACCTTTTTCAGGTTCGCCCCTATAACTTTCGCTACTGTCTTGCGATGGGCTCGTGCCGTTTCGCCCTGTATTTTTATTGTTTCTACAAAGCTTGACTTTATTTTATAAAATGATTTTGTAAATTTTTTAAAAAATATGATATAATAAATTGTTATAATTTTTTTGATTTTAAATTTTTTATGGTAATCTTTATTAATATAAATTTTCAAAATTTCGTTTTTTGAATTATTTATAATGAAAGTTCCATAGGAAACCATATATAAATTGTAATCTTTTTTTAGGTTTCCTTATATAATATTAAAAAGGAGGATGCATTTTAAAATGCGATTTTTTAAATGAAAGGAATAATACTTGCTGGTGGTTCAGGGACAAGGTTATATCCTCTTACTAAGGTTACATCAAAACAATTATTACCTATATATGATAAACCAATGATTTATTATCCATTATCTGTATTAATGAATGCTGGGATAAGAGATATATTGATTATTTCTACTCCAAGTGATACAAATAAGTTTAAAGAATTATTAGGAGTAGGTGATGAGTTTGGTATTAATTTGACTTATAGAGTGCAACCATCACCTGATGGATTGGCACAAGCATTTATAATTGGTGATGAATTTATAGCAAATGATAATGTAGCAATGATTTTGGGTGATAATATTTTTTTCGGTCAAGGATTAACAGAGAGACTTAGAGAAGCAACAAATAATAAAAGTGGTGCTACTGTCTTTGGATACTATGTTGATGACCCTGAAAGATTTGGAATAGTAGAATTTGATGAAAATGGTAAAGCAATATCTATCGAAGAAAAACCAATAAAACCAAAATCAAACTATTGTGTGACTGGTCTATATTTTTATGATAACAAAGTTGTAAATTATGCAAAGTCCTTAAAGCCATCAAAAAGGGGAGAGCTTGAGATAACTGATTTAAATAGAATCTATCTTGAAAATAATGAATTAAATGTGGTGCTACTTGGGAAAGGTTTTACATGGTTAGATACAGGGACACATGAATCACTAGTTGATGCTACAAATTTTGTGAGAACAATAGAAGCACACGAACATAGAAAGATAGCTTGCCTTGAAGAGATTGCATATAAAAATGGGTGGATAGATTTAAGTCTTATGGAAAAAGCATATGAGACATATAAAAAAAATGAGTATGGGAAATATTTAAAAGATGTAATAGATGGTAAATACATAGATAATTAAAAAGCTTTAGTGCCGTAGGTGCAATATGATAATGTAGTGGCGAGCTATTTGTCGATAGGTAGTATTATTGCGAGCCAAACTGCAAAAACTTGAAATAATTACTTATCTGTTGTAATTATAATTATGAAATCTATAAATTAATTGAGAAAGGATTTTTAATATGAATATTTTAGTAACAGGTGGTGCTGGTTTCATTGGAGGAAATTTTATGCACTATATGGTAAACAAATATGAAAACGACAAAATCATATGTGTTGATAAACTTACTTATTGTGGTAATTTGGAAACACTTGCTCCTATATCTAATAGAAAAAACTATAAATTTATAAAGGCAGACATTACCGATAGGAATACTATATATCAAATTTTTGAAGAGAACAAAATTGATATAGTAGTAAATTTTGCGGCTGAGAGTCATGTGGATAGGTCAGTTGAAAATCCAGAAATATTTATTATTACAAATGTTATAGGAACACAAGTTTTGATGGATGCATGTAGAAAGTATGGTATAAAAAGATTTCATCAAGTATCCACAGATGAAGTTTATGGAGATTTGCCACTTGATAGAGTTGATTTATTTTTTACAGAGAATACACCAATACGAGCATCAAGTCCATATTCTGCATCAAAAGCTTCTGCTGATTTATTGGTTATGTCATATTATAGGACATATCAATTACCTGTTAGTATAAGTAGATGTTCTAATAATTATGGTCCTTATCATTTTCCAGAGAAACTGATTCCATTAATGATTAGTAGAGCACTTCATAATGAAAAATTACCTGTATATGGAAATGGATTAAATGTGAGAGATTGGCTCTATGTCGAAGACCACTGCACTGCAATAGATTTAATAATTAGGAATAGCAAAGTAGGTGAAATTTATAATATAGGTGGGCATAATGAAAAAACCAATATAGAAGTAGTAAAAACAATTTTAAAAATTTTGGAAAAAGACGAATCATTAATTGAGTATGTAAAGGATAGACCAGGACATGATTTAAGGTATGCTATTGATGCGAGTAAAATTGAAAAAGATTTAAACTGGAAGCCAAAATATACTTTTGATATAGGTATTAAAAAAACTATTGAATGGTATTTAAATAATAAAACTTGGTGGGAGCATATCTTAAGTGGAGAATACAAAAATTATTTTAAGAAAATGTATGAAAAAAAGTATTGTTCATCCAATGAATAAATAAATTAATAAGTTTAATTATTTTGGAAATAAGATAATGCAAATATTGGACTAATCTTTAACATTGTTTTATTTAAATAAATTTGTTAAAATAAGTATTAAATAATATTATACAAGGAGCAATATGGCAATTAGTAATTTAGAGACAACAATTGATGATATAGAGCAATTAATAGAAAGAGTTAGACCTGATAATAAGGGTAAAATTGTGTTGCCAAAAGCAGAATTAAAACAATTGTTGGATGAATTAAAAAATTCTATTCCATCGGAAATAAAGAGATTTAATGATAAAACAAGAGAACTTGAGAGGTCAAAATCTCAAGAGATAGAAAAGGCGAGAGAAAATGCAGAGAGAATAATGAGAGAAGCAAATTCTATGAGAGATAAATTGCTCGATGAAAATGAACAAGTAAAAATTGCAGAAGAGAGAGCCAATCAGATTATTAGTCAGGCAAATGCGAGAGCACAAGAAATTATTTCAAATAGTGAAAATGCATCAAGGAGCATACAAGAGAAAGCACTGAAGGAATATGATGATTCACTTATATATATTATTAATTATATACAAACTTTAGGTAAAGATACTACTGAGATGTTAAATAATAATGTAAATATACTTAGAAATAAATTGAATGAAGTAATGAATATAAGAAATAGTTTGCAAGAAAGCATACAAAAGAGAAATGATATAGAGAACCAAAAACAAGTTTTATATAGACAAAACAATAATACTAATCCATATGATGTAAACAATAATTTTTATTAAGATGAAAAATATCATTATAGATGAAAAATTTGTTGGAATTAGGTTTAACAAATATTTATTAAAATTATTGGTAAATGCAAATTCAAGTTTCATTTATAAAATGTTAAGAAAAAAAAACATTTTATTAAACGAAAAGAAAGCGGATGGGACAGAAATATTAAAAGATGGTGATAAAGTCTCCATCTTTTTTAAGGAAGAGACATATAAAAAATTTACAGAAAATAATATCAAAAATTGTGATAAAAAAATAGTTCCATTAGATTTAATGAAAAAAATAAAAATTAATATCATTTATGAAGATGAAAACATATTGGTCTTAGATAAGTGGGATGGAATACCAAGTCAAAATAGTGAAAAATTTTCATATTCTATTGATATGTTGATAAAACAATATTTAATTGATAAAGGGGTTAATGATTATAGTGGAATTGTAAATAGAATAGACACAAACACTAAAGGTTTAATTATATTTGCAAAAAATTATTTGATAAAAAGAGAGTTGACTTTGCAATTTGTAAATTCTCTTGTAGATAAAAAGTATATAGCATTAGTTAGAGGTATAGTAGATAAAAATGATAAACTCTCTTTATATATGAAAAAAAATACTGATACAAATATTGTTAATGTCCTAAACGAAGATGCTTTTTCTGATTTAAAAAATAAAAAAGGGTATTATTTGACGAGAACAGAATATGAAGTTGTTGATTATATAGATGATAATACTAAAATTTGTGTAAATATAAAAACTGGAAAACCACATCAGATTAGAGCAGCTCTATCATTTGTTAAACATCCAATAGTTGGAGATAGAAAATATGGTGGTGGAGAAGGTAGTTTAAAACTCATTAGCAAATATTTAAAGTTTAATAATATTTCTAATGAAAAATTTGAATATTTGAATGAATTAGAGTTTTTTAGTAGATATGAATTGTAATTTTTAAGGAGGATTAAGTGAAATAAATATTTCACTATAAGATATGAAAAAGAATTTTGATGTAGTTTTGTGGGATTTAGATGGCACATTGATGGATACAAAGGCAGGGATATTAAATAGTGTAAGGCATACTGCGAAAGCTTGTGGTTTAAGAGAATTATCAGATGTAGAAATAGATAAATTTATTGGGCCACCATTTGAATATTCTGCAAAGGAAATTTTTGGTGTTGGTGATTTGGAGGCAACAAGGCTTGCAGATATTTTCAGAGAGAAATATAAAACACTTGAACTATTTAATGCAGTTCCTACTCCATATGTATTTGATGTCATGAAGGAGTTAAAAGATAATAGTATTTTACAAGGGCTTGCAACTTACAAGACTGAGTTTTGTTCTTTTCCATTGATGGAACATTTTGGTTTTAATGAATATTTAGATGTAATGCATGGGGGGATAGTAGGATTAAATAAAACCAAAACTGATATAATGATTGAATGTATAAAAGATTTAAAAATTGATGATATGGATAGAGTTTTGATGGTGGGAGATACAGAACATGATTTGAGAGCATCAATGGAACTTGGGTGCTATTTCCTTGGTGTAAATTTTGGCTTTGGATTTAATGATTTAACTGAAATTGATAAAAACTATGAAAAAACTATAAAATTTATTGATGATATTAGAGATTTAATACCAATAGTTATAAAGAAATAGTGATAAAAAAAAATTTTATAAAAATTAATATCTATGTTATAATGATTTTATGAAATCACAATGCAATTTGCTTTTAAATTTTGGAAGGAGAGATGTAATTTGTATTACATAATGAATATGAAAAAAATAATATACTTATCTAAATCGCTTATATGGATTTTAATTCTAAGTTTTATATTGTCATCTTGTGCTGTGTTATTTCCTACACAGAGAATGCTTGATGATGTTTTACCTTATAGGGATTATCATTTTTATTGCAAATCTGATTTAATTCCATTTAGTAAAGCAGAATTAAAGAATGCTAAAACAGTGTATGGACTTGAATTGTCAGAATATTTTTATGCAAATAAAGATAGAAGTGATTTTACAGATGCAGAGAGAGATGAATTTTTGAAAATCTTATCTTATAGGAATCATAATTATGCATTGGTTAGGGAAAGATACGAGATGTATAATGATGATATGGCTACAGATTTAGAAGATTATAACCAAGCTGATCAAGAGTTTAATGCATATTATAAATTATCTGATAGTCCACTTGCATCAGAAATTAGAGAGCAGAACAATAATCAATTAATGGGCAATCCCAATATAAGTTTTTCAGTAAAAATTGCTGATTTAAAAAATGTTGACAATACATATTTTGAAGCCGATGCAGATATTTATATACCAGTATATATTGATGAGTCACATTATAAAAAAATCAAAATAGATGATACCATAACTTTGGATTTTCCCAAAGTTAATCAAAGTAAAGAAGATAATTCAACTGTAAAAAAGAAATTGACCTATGTGGCAACTGATTCTTTTATATATAAGGATGAAGTAAATGGTACTGAAGAGGTATATTTTGTAGCACCTAAAGATGGAATAGGTAATAAAAGAAGATTCATAAATGCTAGCGGAGAAATGATTGAAAGATATTTGGGAGTTAGAAAAATTAGAATATTGAAATATGCAAGAATAGCAGAGGGTATTGACCAAGAGAGACTTGTTACATCAATTATGCAAGGTGGAAGTATGCAAGATTATATAATAGATGATATATTTGATAAAGCATCTGGTGGGGGATATATAGCAGAGAATTACAAAGATGATATTTATGCCAATGCAGTATATACTGATTTGAAGGGTTATATTACCACTGCTATAAATTATACGGCACTATATATAGATAATGAATATGCAAGAGAATATATTCAAAATAATCCTATAAAGGTATCAAAAAATAATACCAAAGAGAAAATTGAAGATGACAATTTAAATAATAATGAATAAATAATATTATTAAAGGAGGAATGATATGAAACTAATAATGGCAGGTAAAGGAATAGAGTTGACGGATGGAATAAAAACTTATTCGGAGGAGAAGTTAAGCAAGTTAGACAAGTATTTTACTGAAAATACTATTGCAAATGTAACTTTTAAAACAGAAAAAAATGACCAAATTATAGAAGTCACAATTCCTATAAAGGGAAATGTGATTAGAGTAAAAAATGGAACAGATGATATGTATAAATCTATAGATCAAGCAGTTGACTTACTTGATAGACAAGTTAGAAAATATAGAACAAAAATCAAGAGCAATAAAATTCACAATATAATGAGAAAAGAGGCAGAAGGTAATTTTAGTAATTTAAATATTGAAGAAGATGATAGTGATGAAATAAAAATTGTAAAGAAAAAAACTTTTATAACAAAACCTATGGATCCAATTGAGGCTTGTATGCAATCTGAACTCATAGGACATAATTTTTTTATGTTCTTAAACAGTGAAACAGGTGGTATATGTGCAGTATATAAAAGAGGAGATGGAACCTTTGGCTTACTTATGCCTGAGGATGAATAATGAAACAAATAAGTATAATTGTCCCCTGCTTTAATGAAGAGGGAAATATCTTAAATATGTCAAAAAGTCTTGTAGACATATGTGAAAGTTTTCACAATAAATATGATTATGAAATTATTTTTATTGATAATGATTCAAAAGATAATACAAGGCAGATTTTAAGAGAAATATGTAAAAACAATAAAAAAATTAAAGCAATATTTAATGCTAAAAATTTCGGTCAATTTAATTCACCTTATTATGCAATGCTACAAGCAACAGGTGATGCAGTAATAAGTATTGCTTGTGATTTTCAAGAGCCAGTAGAACTAATCAAGGATTTTTTGAGAGAGTGGGATTTAGGTTATAAAATAGTAATAGGTGTTAAAAGTAATTCTTATGAAGGGTTTCTTTTAAAGACTGTAAAAAAATTGTATTATGCAATGATTAAAAAGTTCTCAACAGTGGAACAAATAAAAATGTTTACAGGGTTTGGTTTATATGATAGAGATTTTATAGAGATACTCAGAAAACTTGATGACCCAACTCCATTTTTAAGAGGAATAGTTGCAGAACTCGGTTTTAAGAGAAAAGAAATACAATTTGAACAAGGAATTAGAGTTGCAGGAAAGAGTAGTAATAATTTTTTATCATTTTATGATGCTGCAATGCTATCTTTTACAAGTTATACAAAATTAGGCTTAAGACTTGCAACATTTATAGGTTTTGTAGCTCTAGTTTTTTCATTTATTGTTTCAATAATTTATCTCATAATGAAATTGATTTGGTGGGATAGATTTTATGCAGGAATGATACCTATATTGATAGGGATGTTATTTCTTGGAAGTGTCCAAATATTTTTTATAGGAATAATAGGCGAATATGTTTTATCTATTAATCAAAGAGTTATGAAGAGACCACTTGTAATAGAAGAAGAGAGGATTAATTTTTGATGCGATACCATATAGATGTCTTAAAGATTATAGATAATCAAGTTAAGATTGAGGGATGGGTTCTACCAAAATCCAAAAATAAAATACCACAAATTTCCATAAAAGAAGAGAATAGAGATATTAATGCAAAAATTGTAAAGACTAAAAGAGATGATGTATCAAAAATTTATTTAAAAAAAGATGATGATATTGATTTAGGTTTTAACATTTCATTTGATTTTGATGAAAATAAAAACTATTTTTTATGGATAAATGTAGATAAAAAAACAATAAAGGAAAAAATAAATAAAAAAATAATTATATCATTTAATTCATTTTCAAAAAAAAGGATTAAAAATTTCTTGGGATTTTTAAAATTTAAAAAAATTTTAGATGCCATCAATTATTTAAAAGAAAATGGATTCTCTGCATTTATTAGAAAAGTTGATTATTCACTAAAAGGAATGAATGTAGATTATGACTATGACGAGTGGTATAGACTTACAAAGCCTACAAAGGAAGAACTAGATAGACAAAAATCAGAAATTTTTTCAAAAAGACCACTACTTTCACTAATTGTCCCAATATATGATACTGATAGAAGATTTTTAAAAAAATTTGTAGAATCAGTATTATCTCAAACTTATGAAAATTTTGAGTTGTGTATTGCCGATGCAACTAATTATAAAAATAGTAGAAATAATCCAAAAGAATATTTAGAAAAGATTAGAGATACTGATGATAGAATTAAAATCAAATATTTAGATAATAATAAAAGTATTTCTACAAATACAAATGAAGCCTTATCTATTGCAAATGGTGATTATATTGTTTTATGTGACCACGATGATGAATTGACTTATGATGCACTATATGAATTGGTAAAAGTAATAAATAAATATAATTCACTATTTATATATAGTGATGAAGATAAAATTGATACAGCAGATAGCTCTTATTTTGAACCTCATTTTAAATCTGATTTTAATTTGGATATGTTATTATCTGTAAATTATATTTGCCATTTGTGTTGTATTGATAAAAACTTAATTAACAAATTGGTAGATGAATATGGAAGTTTTGAAAGAGATGGCTTTAATGGTGCACAAGACTATGATTTATATTTGAGAATAGTAGCAATTCTAATTAGAGATAATTATTTAGATAAAATTTATCACATAAGAAAGGTATTATATCATTGGAGAAGTCATGATTTGTCAACTTCTAAAATTAGTGATTCTAAAAAATATGCTTTTGAAAATGGGGAAAATGCATTGAAGAGTTTTTATGAAGATAAAAATGTATTAGAAAAAATTAATTTTCCGAAAGTAAATGATGTGGTAAGTGGGTTTAAGCCTGGCATATATCATACTATATATGAAAAAATAGAAAATGAACCAAAAGTCACAATAGTAATCCCAAATAAAGACCATATTTCTGATTTAGAAAATTGTATAAAATCTTTAAATAAATCAATTTATAAAAATTTAAAAATTTTAATAGTTGAAAATAATTCTGTTGATAGAGAGACTTTTAAATATTATGAAGATATTAGGAGTAAAACTGATTATGAAATAGAAGTAATCTATTATAAAGATAAATTTAATTATTCAAAAATTAATAATTTTGCAGTAAATTATATTGACAGTGAATATATTTTATTTTTAAATAATGATGTAGAGATGATAGATGAGAGAAGTATAGAAGAAATGATGGATTATATAATAAGGGATGATGTTGGAGCTGTTGGAGCAAAACTTTTATATAAGGATGGCACAATTCAGCATGCAGGGGTTGTGCTTGGGATAGGTGGAATTGCTGACCATGCATTTAAAGGAATAGATGATAAATTAACTTATATGAATAGAGCAACATATGTCCAAGATTATAGTGCCATAACAGGTGCCTGCTTTTTAACAAAAAAAACCTTGTTTAATTCAGTTGGTGGGTTTGATGAATTACTGGGTGTTGCTTTTAATGATATTGATTTATGTATGAAAATTAGAGAAAAAAATTTGCTCATAGTATATAATCCATATGCATCATTTTATCATTATGAAAGTAAGTCAAGAGGACTTGAAGATTCAAAGGAAAAAGTTGATAGATTTAATATAGAGTTCGCGAGATTTTTGAAAAAATGGAATAATGAAATAATAAAAGGTGATATTTATTATAATCCTAATTTAACTCTTAGAAAAAATGATTTTTCAATAAAAAATCTAAAATTTGAAAAAATCAATGAACCATATAAAATTGATGATGAAATAAATAAAATAATGGAGAATTTAAAATGAAAAAGGTGTTGGTAGTTATACCACATTTTAATAAATTGAATTTACTTGTAAAATGTATAGAAAAACTTAAAGAACAAAGTTTCAATGATTTTGAAGTTTTGATAATTGACAATGGCTCAATTGATGGTTCTATTCAATTTATTAATGAATTAGTGAATAGTAGCAAATTATATCACTCAATTCTTTTAAGTGAAAATATTGGATTTGCTGCTGCTGTGAATAAAGGAATTAAATATTCTTTTGATAATAATTTTAAGTATACAATACTTCTAAATAATGATGCTTTTGTAAGTTGTGACTTCATAAAAAATTTGGTATTTGCGATGGAAACGAGAAATGCTTTTGCAATCTCATCACTTATGTTATCTGCAAAAAATAAAAATCTAATAGATGACTTTGGAGATAATTATAATATATTTGGATATGCTTATCAGGATTTAACTGGTTTAGATAGAAGTTTTGCAACAAAAAATAGTAAAGTGTTTAGTGCCTGTGCTGGAGCTTCAATATATGATAATAAAAAACTTGAGAGAGTAGGACTTTTTGATGAAGAGTTTTTTGCATATTTGGAGGATTTGGATTTATCATTTAGAGCAAAACTATATGGATATAGTTGTGAAAATTGCAAAGAAGCAATATGCTATCATTTGGGTTCTGCCACATCAGGAGATACTAAATATAATGAATTTAAAGTTAGAATGTCTGCAAGAAATAATATACTTTTAATATATAAAAATATGCCAATAATTATGTTAATTATAAATTTATTTTATATAGTTATAGGATTTATTGCAAAACAAATATATTTTATAAAAAAAGGTTTTGGAATTGACTATTTTTTTGGTATAATAGAGGGGTTTAGAGATTTAAAATATGTAGAAAGATTTGATTTTAGGAAAGTTTCTATATTTAGATTAATTAAAATTGAATTTGAAATTATTTTAAATTCAATAAAATACATAATGCAGTTTTTAAAGAGAAAATTAGGTTAAAGTTTTGAAAAATGAAAAAGCACAATTACATAGATGGTTTATTCTTGTAGATATGATTGTAATTTTCCTATCATATTTTTTAGCATGGGATTTGATAATAAAAGAAAGAGCAGATTATGGTGTTGGGGTATTGCCAACTTGGATGTATTTTAGTGCTCTCATTGTTATAATTCCATATGGAATAATATGCAATGCTTTCTTTGGACTATATAGGCCAATGAGAACAGAGAGATTGCTTAGGGATTTGAGAAGAATAATTGAATCAAATCTAATTTTATTTTTGACACTAAACACTTTGCTTTTTTTAGGAAATAAAAACCCATTTTTATTCAATTATTCAAGACTCCTATTAGTTGTTTTTATTTGTATAAATATAGTTTTTGAGTTGTCTTGTAGGAATCTAATAAAACTTTTTTTACAATCTATTAGGAAAAGAAATTTTAATTTAAAACATATACTTTTGGTAGGGTATTCTGATGCTGCATTTAAATTTATTGATAGAGTGAATAGAAATCCTGGTTGGGGATATGTTATACATGGCATTATTGATGATACATATAAAAAAGGAAATAATTATAGAGGTGTAGAAATAATAGAAAAATTAGATAATTTGCAAAAGGTTATAGATAATAATTCTTTTGATGAAATTGCTATAACTTTGTCATTATCTGAATATGACAAATTGAGAAAAGTAGTGGATGTGTGTGAAAAATCTGGGGTTCATACAAAATTTATACCAGACTATGGGACAGTTATTCCTACTATTCCAGTTACAGATGATTTTGATGGATTGCCAGTTATAAATATAAGAGCAGTACCACTTCAAGGGTTATTTAATAGATTCATAAAAAGAACGATTGATATTATTGGAAGTATTGTTGGTATAATAATTTTTTCTCCAGCAATGTTAATAATTGCTATCTTAATTAAATTTACTTCAAAAGGACCTATAATTTTTAGACAGCAAAGAGTTGGTATGCATAATAAAATTTTTACTATGTATAAATTTAGATCAATGATAGAACAACCTGATGAAGAGGAAAAAGATAAATGGACTACTGAAAATGATACAAGAGTTACAAAAATAGGAAGAATTATAAGAAGAATTAGTTTTGATGAATTGCCACAGTTTTTTAATGTTCTAAAAGGAGAAATGTCATTAGTAGGACCAAGACCAGAGAGACAGCAATTTGTAGAAAGGTTTAAAGAAATGATACCAAGATATATGATTAAACATCAAGTTAGACCAGGAATTACTGGATGGGCTCAAATTAATGGGTTAAGAGGTGATACTGCAATTGATAGAAGAATACAATATGACCTTTGGTATATTGAGAATTGGACCCTAGGTTTAGATATAAAAATTTTGATATTAACTATTTTTAAAGGATTTATAAATGAAAATGCATATTAAGGATTCATATGGCACTAAATAGCACAAGAGGGAGATTATCAAAAAATAATAAATTTGTTGAAACAGGGGATGGTTCATTTATCTCTAAATTTGGTGTGCGGCCATTATTTTATAAAAAAAATGATTTTAACTCTGATAAGACAAAAAATACTGACTATCTAAAAAAACACATAGAATATGAGAAAAAAGAAAAAGCAAAAATAAAATCAAATAAGTCATCATATTTTAGAAATTTAAATGATGATGAGTATGATGATACCAAAAAGAAAATCAACTTAGGATTAATAATACCAATGATAGTAGTTGAAGTTTTGTCGTTAATTCTTGTGATATCTTATGGCTCTCTAGTTAGAGTTTCAAAAAAAGTTCAAGATGTGCAATTCAAAAAGACAGAGGTTATCAATAAAAAATTACCACCTGAAAAAATAACTATGATGAAGGGATATAAGACAGCAGTTGTATTTGGAGTTGATTCGAGAAGTGGTAGTGTGGGAAAGGGAACAAATGCAGATGTTATAATAATAGTTAATTTTGATAGAGAAAAAAAAGAAGTTCAACTTGCCTCAATATATAGAGATACTTTTGTAAATATAAATGGAACTGGAAATTATGGGAAAATTAATGCTGCATATTCAAAAGGTGGGCCTGAGGGTGCGATAAAAACTATAAATGAAAATTTTGATTTGAATATTACAGACTTTTTTACTTTTAACTGGAAAGCAGTGGTAGAGAGTATTGATTTACTTGGTGGGATAGATATTGAGATTACAAATACAGAGTTAAAAGATTTGAATCCATATATTTGGGATACAGGTTTGAATCTTGGTATGACAAAAGAGGAAGTATTTCAACATTTATTAATAAGTGCAGGAGAAAAACATTTAGATGGTTTGCAAGCGACAGCATATTCAAGACTTAGAAGAAGTGATAATGATTTAAAGAGAACTGATAGGCAGAGAAAAGTTATTGAGCAATGCATACAAAAAGCAAAACAGATGGATTTGGATACTGTTAGAAAAATTATAAATCAAGTGCTACCTTTGATGGCTCATTCTTTTGATACAATAGAATTATTTGAATATGTAGGAAGTATAAAAAGTGTAAAACTTACTGCAATGACTGGCTTTCCTGAAACTGCGAATTTAATTATGCAGGATATGGGAAAACACGGAAATTGCATTGTTCCAAACACACTTACTACTACTGTGAAAAAAATGCATAAATTGTTATATAATGAAGATGATTATGAACCCACAAATACTGTAAAAGCATATAGTAATAGAATTACAGAATTGAGAAGAGAATATAAAGAAGAGGCAGACCGTTTGGCGATGGAATCAGAATCAGGAGAAGAAAGTTCTGATGAGACTAAAAGTAGTAATCAAAAACCTAAGATAAATAGCACTTCATCAACTGCGAGACCTACAAAGCCTAAAATAGATATTACAGATTTTTACGAAGAAGAAGATTATGAGAGTGAACCAGAAGAAGATGAAGAAGGGCTACCTATAGATGTAAACTCTGTATCAGTAGGTGCACCATATGAAAATCCTAAAAGGGCAGTAAGTGATAATCCTAAGACAGGACCTGGTGGGACATTAGAAAGTGTTAATATAACAGGACCTATGAATACCGAAGAAACAGTAATTCCTATATCTCCTTATCAGTCTGTGCCAATTGATGATAGTAATTTACCAATTACTGAAACAACCAAAATACCGACTCCAGTAGATGAGATGCCTACATCAAATCCTATTGATGCAATAGGGGATGTATCGATTGTTAGTCCACCTATGAGTGTGGTTGTTGATATTCCCTATTAATATTCAAATAAAAATATTATTTTAAACACAAAAAAAACACATTGCATTGTTATAATTCCATAAAAATAAATAAGGAAACCTTTAAAAAATGTAGTAATTTTTATAGGGTTCCCATAAAATTAATATAAAAATATAAGAGGTGATGAGATGAAAAAGGTAATGACTAAAATAATATCAGCAATTGCTTTTGGGATAATTGCAGGAGTAGTAATGCTGCTTGTAAATTTTGCTGCTAAAGATTTAAATATATTGCAACAACCTACTCATAAAACTGTAATTGAGGAGAGTAAAGAAGTTGAAAATAATGATAAAGCTATATTAGAAGAGACAAAACAAAATAAAATTTTGAGAGAAAATGCTAACAATTATTCTTATACTGAAGTATCAGATTTAGTTGATGATACTATGCCATCTGTTGTAGCGATAACAAATATGCAAAAATTTACCCAAAATGGTTTTTCAATTTTTGGATATAGACAACAAGCAAGACAATATGAAGCACCAGCATCAGGAAGTGGAGTAATAGTTGGAATGAATGATGATGAAGTAATTATAATCACAAATAACCATGTCGTAACAGATTCGTCTTCACTATCTGTGACTTTTAATGAATCAGAGACAGTAGATGCAGCAATTAAGGGTGTAGATACAACAAAAGATTTGGCAATCGTTTCTGTTCCAAAAGAAAACATTAAAAAAGAAGTTTTAGAAAAATTAAGAGTAATAGTTCTTGGTAATTCTGATGATATAAAAGTTGGAGAAGGAGTTGTTGCAATAGGAAATGCACTTGGGATAGGACAATCTGTGACAACTGGTGTTGTAAGTGCGAAAGATAGAATAGTTGATGATATTAATAATACAGAAAAACTAATTCAAACTGATGCTGCTATAAATCCTGGAAATTCTGGTGGTGCATTGTTAAATATGAAAGGTGAATTAATAGGAATAAATGTTGCAAAAACTTCTGGAACTGCTATAGAGGGTATGGGGTATGCAATTCCTGTAAATACTGCACAAGGTGTTATTGAGACATTGTCAAATAAAAAAGCAAGAGAGGAAATACCAGAAGAGGAACAAGGATATCTTGGTATAACAGCAAGAAATATAGACCAAGATACTGCGAGAAGTTTGGATATGCCAGAGGGTATATATATTTATAAAATTACTGAAAATTCAGCAGCAGCCAATTCTGATTTGAAAGAAAAAGATATAATAGTGGCATTTGACGACCAAAATATAAAAACACTTTCAGAGCTTCAAGATTTATTAAAATATACAAGAAGTGGTGAAGAAGTACAGATTAAAGTAAAAAGAATAAATGGTGGAGTTTATGAAGAAAAAGAGATGAAAGTAACTCTTGGCAAGAGACCTGTAGAAGATAAAAAAGAAAATAATAATTCAAATCAAGCAAGTGAAGAGCAAACTAAAGAAAGAGAGAATACACAAAGAGATAACAATAATAATGGAAGATATGGACAATATAATGATTTTGATGATATTTTTAGAGAATTTTTTATGTGGTAATTTAGGTTATTAATAAATGGAGTGACAAAATAGAATGAATTAACAGGGTGTTAAGTTTAAATATGCGAATAATTTTTAAAAGCATTAATTGATAAAGAATTGAAATAATTGGTTGAAACCATATTATAACATTTAAAAAAGTGTAATGTTTTAATATAAAAAATATTAAAATATTGCATTTTTTTTATAAATATTATAAAAATCAAAAAAGATTATATAATTTGCATAGGAATTATAATGATGTATTGTTTACTACTTTTTTAATGTAAAAAAAAATAATTTCAAAACAAGATAAGCAATCGTTTGCGAAGATTAATACCTAATTCTCTACCCCCTTTAATTAAAATATGATTTATGATATAATTTACTAATTATTGAGGTATTGTATGAATGATAGATTAAATGATTTATATAAGCATTATGAAGAAATAATGAGTGAATTAAATACAGATATAGCAAGTAGAGATGTTGATAGATACAAAAAACTTATGAAGGAACAAGTTGACCTTGAACCCATTGTTTTGGCATATAAGGCATATATGAAAGCTGAAAAGTTGGAGCAAGAATCTCTTTCTATTATTGAACAAGAAACTGATAAAGATATGATTAATATGGCAAAAGAAGATTTAGCAAATGCTAAAAAAGAAAAAGAAAGATTGGATGAAGAAATTAAATTATTACTTATTCCAAAAGATGAACTTGATGATAGAAATATTATCGTTGAAATAAGGCAAGGTGCTGGGGGTGATGAAGCAGCTCTTTTTGCTGCAGAAGTATATAGGATGTATGTTTCATATGCTATGAGTATGAATTGGACTACGACTCTACTATCATTAAATGAAATAGGAATAGGTGGTTTCAAAGAAGTTATCTTTATGGTAAATGGAAAAGGTGCATATTCAAAATTTAAATATGAAACTGGAGTTCACAGAGTGCAAAGAGTACCAGAGACAGAAAGTAGTGGTAGAATTCATACATCAACTATAACTGTGTCAGTTATGCCAGAAGCAGAGGATGTTGATGTTTATATAAATCCTGCTGATGTTCAAATGGATGTATATAGAGCATCTGGTGCCGGAGGGCAACATGTAAATAAAACCTCTTCTGCTGTTAGACTTACTCATATCCCAACTGGAATTGTTGTTGCTTGTCAGGAAGAGAGAAGCCAACAACAAAATAGAGAAAAAGCAATGAAGATGCTTAGAACAAAATTATATGATATAGTTGTATCTGAAAAGCACATGAAGGAAGCAAAAGAAAAACATGACCAAATAGGGACAGGTGATAGGTCAGAAAAAATACGGACTTATAATTTCCCACAGGGAAGAGTGACAGATCATCGGATTGGGCTTACACTTTACAAAATAAACGAAATAATGAATGGTGACATTAATGAATTGATAGAGACTATTATATCTGCTGATAGAGCAAAGAAATTGGCAAACTTGGAGTAATTATTATGTCATTAGTTAGTATAATAGTTCCAATTTATAATAAAGAAAAAACATTAACAAAATGTATCGATAGTATTTTACAACAAGAATATAAAAATATTGAGGTAATACTTGTAAATGATGGAAGTAGTGATAATTCTTCAAAAATATGCGATGCTTATAAAAAAATTGATAATAGAGTTGTTGTTATTCATAAAAAAAATTCTGGAGTATCTGATGCAAGGAATAAAGCAATAAAGATTTCAAAAGGCGAATATATACAATTCGTAGATGCAGATGACTATATAACAAAAGATGCCACAAAACTTATGGTAAGGGCAATAAAAGAATATAACTCCGATATGGTTATTGCAAATTTTTATCGTGTAGTTGGAAGTAATGTATCTATAAAGGGAAATATTGATGAAAAAATGCTAATGAGTACTTTTGATTTTGCAGATATTATGATGAAAAATCCTGCTGATTATTACTATGGTGCTTTGTGGAATAAATTATTTAAAACATCTATAATTAAACAATACAACATAGAAATGAATCCCAAATTAAATTGGTGTGAAGATTTTATATTTAATCTTGAATATATGCTACATATAAAAAATATTGTTTCACTTCCAGCCCCAATATACTATTATGTCAAATTGGAAGATTCACTTGTCGCACAAGGATTGAATATATATGATATTGTAAAAATGAAATTAAATGTAATTGAATACTATAATAATTTTTATAAAAAGATTTATGATATAACTGAATATAAAAAAAATAGATTAAAAATTTACAAATTTTTAATAGATTATGCGAAGGACGAATTCACTATACCACTTTTCCCAGGCACCAAAAAAATTGGGAAAGAGAACATTCCTATATATGCAAACTTTAAAAGTTATGATAATATTTTTATTAATATTTATGTAATGAGAAAACTTTTAGATAGATATTTAAAAACAATTGCAATTCAATATAGTCTTGATCTGATAGATATTAAAGTTATTTCATATTTGAGATATAATAAATATGTTAATCATTTGATAGAAATATCTGATTATGTTAATTGTTCTCAGTTTACGGTTTTTACATCTATTCAGAAACTTACTTTTAAAAAGTTAATTGAGAGAGAAGAAAAAAATAAAATTGTTTTATATAAATTAATAAATGAATCAAAAAATATTGTAAAAGATATTGACAATGCTACAAGAGATTTTTTTACAGTATGTGCTGAAGGTATACAAGATAACGATAAATTATTATATTATGATTTTTATAAAAAATCACTAAAAAATATAAAGAAATATTTAGACAATACAAGTTTCATATGAGATTTTTAATAGAAAAAATTTTATATAACAAAAAAATAAGAATTTTGATAATGGGATTAATTGACATTATCGCAATTTTTTTTAGTGGGATTGTTGCATTGCTCATACGATTTGAATTTAGTGTAAATGATGTTTTTGTTATGTTTTTAGATGTATATTTTCAGTTGGCATTAAGTTTTGTAATAGTTACACTAATTATTTTTATAATCTTTAAAATGTATTCAACTATGTGGTCAGTTGCAAGTATTAGAGAAGCCTTTATAATTTTTGTGGCTTGTCTTGTCTCGGCAATTTTTTATCATATAATAGTTGTAATTTTTGACAAGTTCTTACCACGAAGCTTTTATCTTTTATCATTTATTTTTCTTTATGCTTTTGAAATGATAATTAGATTTTCTTATAGAATATACAAAATAATAATTAAGTCTTTTGATAAAGTAGAGAGTAGAGTTATGATTGTAGGGGCAGGGGAGGCTGGTTCACTTTTATTGAAAGAAATAAGGACCTCAAAATTCACAAAAACAAAAGTGGTATGTTTTATTGATGATAGTGAATTTAAAATTGGAAAGAACTTAAATGGTATAAAAATAGTAGGAAATAGAAATGATATATTGGCAGTTGCAAAAAAATATAGTATTGATGAAATATATATTGCAATTCCTACTGCAACATTAAAAGATAGAAAAGAAATAATAGATATTTGTACTTTGACTGGATGTAAAATTAAAGTATTGCCAGGTATTTTTCAATTAATGAGTGGGGAAGTATCGGTTAAAAAGTTGAGAGATATAGATATTGAAGATTTATTGATGAGAGAACCTGTAGATATTAACCTTAATTCAATTTTATCATTTGTTGAAAATAAAATAGTGTTAGTCACAGGAGCAGGAGGCTCAATTGGTAGTGAAATATCAAGACAAATTGCTATGCATAAACCAAAAAAATTAATTTTACTTGATATTTATGAAAATAGCATTTACGAATTACAAAATGAACTACGAAAAAAATTACCAAATTTAGATTTATTGATATTAATAAGTTCTATTAGAGATAGAGATAGAATATATGATATATTTAGTACTCATAGACCTAATATTGTTTTCCATGCTGCGGCACATAAACATGTTCCATTGATGGAAGATAATCCAAATGAAGCAATTAAAAATAATTGTCTCGGCACTTTAAATGTAGCTAATGCGAGTGATAAATTTTCAGTTGAAAAATTTATTTTGATTTCTACTGATAAAGCAGTAAACCCAACAAGTGTGATGGGAGCAAGTAAAAGAATCTGTGAAATGATTGTCCAGTATAAATCAAAACATAGCACTACAAATTTTGCAGCGGTAAGATTTGGAAATGTGTTAGGAAGTAATGGTTCAGTTGTTCCACTATTTAAAAAACAAATTGAAGATGGTGGACCTATAACTATTACTGATAAAAATATAACAAGGTATTTTATGACTATACCAGAAGCTGTTGCACTTGTTCTGCAAGCTGCAGTATTTGCAAGAGGAGGAGAAATTTTTGTTCTTGATATGGGGAAACCTGTTAAAATTTTGGACTTAGCAATAAATCTAATTAAATTAAGTGGATTAGAACCATATGCAGATATTGACATTAAATTTATAGGTTTAAGAAAGGGTGAAAAACTATTTGAAGAGTTATTAATGGATGAAGAGGGATTGAGAGAAACCAATAATAAAAGAATATTTATAGGAAGAGCTATTGAATTTAATGAAGATGAATTTATAAAAGAATTGGAAGATTTAATCAAATCTGCCGAAGAAAATGATAAAAATATTAAATTGAAAATTAAAAAAATTGTTTCAACTTATACAGGAATATAGTATGGATAATATTTTAAATTTAGATGAAAATATAATTTCACAATTATTTAATTCATTAAGAATTGGAGAAGGTTATGATGTTCATAAACTTGTAGATAATAGAGATTTAATATTGGGTGGTGTAAAAATTGATTATGAATATGGATTATTGGGACATAGTGATGCAGATGTTTTAATTCATGCCATTATTGATTCAATTCTCGGTGCCACAAATCATGGGGATATTGGAATGCTTTTCCCAGATACTGATGATGAGTATGAAAATATTTCTTCAATTATATTATTAAAAAAAATAATTTCATTTGAAAATAGTTTAAATAAAAAATTTGAAATTATAAATATAGATTCTACTATAATTTGTGAAAAACCAAAATTATCTCCATATATAAATGATATGAAAAATAATATTGCAAATGCATTGAAAATTAATAGAGATAGAATAAGTATAAAAGCAACCACTGAAGAAGGACTTGGCTTTACTGGTAAATGTGAAGGTATAGCAGCAAGAAGTATATGTTTGATTAGGAAGATTTGAGAGAAAAAATTATGAAAATATATAACACATTAACAAATAAAAAAGAAGAATTTGTTCCACATAAAAAAAACTTAGTTAGGATGTATGTGTGTGGACCAACAGTTTATGATTTAATTCACATTGGAAATGCGAGACCTATGATAGTTTTTGATTCTTTTAGGAGATATCTTGAGTTTTTGGGATATGAAGTTATTTATGTTTCAAACTTTACTGATATTGATGATAAAATTATAAAAAAAGCGATTGATACAAATTCTACTCAAAAAGAGGTTTCCAATAAATATATCGAAGAGTGTAAAATGGATATGAAGAATATGAATATTAAAGAGGCAACTTTTACACCTTATGCAACTGATGAGATTAAAGATATGATTTTATTTATAAGTGAATTGATAGATTTAGGTTTCGCTTATAAAGTATCCGATGGAACAGTTTATTTTGATACATCAAAAGTAAGTGATTATGGGAAACTTTCAAAAAAAAATATAGATGATTTAAAATCTGGTTTTAGAGAAATAACCGTGACAGGTTCGTTAAGTAAAAAGAATTATACTGATTTTGTTTTATGGAAACCAAAAAAAGAAAATGAGCCATATTATGATAGTCCATTTTGTGAAGGAAGACCAGGTTGGCATACTGAGTGCTGTGTAATGGCACCAAAATATTGTGGTGGTGCTCTTGATATACATGCTGGGGGTGAAGATTTAATTTTTCCTCATCACGAAAATGAGATTGCACAGTTTGAAGCAGTATTTAAGGAGCCATTTTCAAAATATTGGATGCATAATGCATTTTTAAATATTAATAATGAAAAAATGAGTAAGTCGCTTGGAAATTTTTTTACTGTTAGAGATATTTTAAATAAATTTGATGGCAATATTTTTAGATTATTTATGTTATCTACTCATTATAGAGTAATGCTTAATTTTTCATTTGATTTGATGGAAAGTGCAAAAAAATCATTTGAAAGGATTGAAAACTGCATATTAAATATTGAATTTTTAATTAAAAAACTTGGTAATAGAGTAGAAAATTTTTATAATGATGATGAATTATTTGAAAATAAATTGGAGTTTTATGAATATATAAATGATGTTTTGTCTGCAAATAGTGATTTAAATAGTGATGAAATTGACATTATTAATAAAATAAAAAATTATGTTGACATATATTTTGATAAATTAGATGATGATTTTAACACAGCAGATGCTATAACACAAATTTATGAGATTGTAAAAATTGTAAATCAAACTGCAAATGAAAAATCAAATTTATTGTTTTTATTATTTTGTTTTGAAGTTATTGGAACCTTACTTGGAATTCTTGGTATAAAAATTAGTATAAAAAATAATATAGATGTAGAAATAGAATCTTTGATTGAAGAAAGAAATATAGCGAGAAAGAATAAAGATTTTAAGAGAGCAGATGAGATTAGAAATTTATTAATAGAACAAGGAATAGAACTTGAAGATACGAGACAAGGGGTAAAATGGAAGAGAATAAAATAGATTTTTTGAGTGAATCATATAAAAGTAATGATGCTCAATATGAATATGATTTAAAGAATGATAGTCCTTTAAATCTTGCATATATAGGAGATGCGATTTTTGATTTTTTGAGTAGAGATTATGTATTAAAAAAATATTCTAAAATTTTAAAAATCAATGAAATCAATGAAAAAAATGTTTTTTTTGTAAAAGCATCAAATCAAGCATATATTGTAGATATTTTAATTAATGATAATTTTTTAACAGATGATGAAATTATGGTTTATAAGAGAGGTAGAAATGTCCATACAAAAAAGAGAATTAAGAGTGCAAGTATGATTGACTATAGAAAGGCAACAGGCTTTGAATCCATAATAG
Organism: uncultured Lachnospiraceae bacterium; assembly: GCA_946403075.1. Taxonomy (GTDB): domain Bacteria; phylum Bacillota; class Clostridia; order Lachnospirales; family Lachnospiraceae; genus UBA3633. The sequence goes on from CAMIYN010000021.1 coordinate 25,654, forward strand.
GATTTTTATATTATAATAAAAATTTTATGAGATTATTAGAAATAACCAATAAATACTTTGATATATTAGATAAGTAAAACTATAACACCATATTTAAATTTAAAATTTTCTATGATACATTAGTAATTATAAAATTTAATAAATCAAATTTTGTAAAAAACAAAATATTAGTTACCATAAATTATTGCACCTTTGGCGGAATTGGTAGACGCATACGGTTCAGGTCCGTATGAGAAATCGTGGGAGTTCGAGTCTCCCAAGGTGCATTAGGAGATAAAATGAATACAATTGAAGGGAAAAATGCAATATTAGAAGCAATAAAATCTGGTATTGAAATAAAAAAAATTTATAAATTGTCTAATTTGAAAAGTGATTCAATAAATGAAATTATTTCTTATGTAAAAAAAATGAATATAAAAATAATTGAATTACAGAGAAATGAATTAGATAAAATTAGTCAAACAAAAAATCACAAGGGAATTATTGCAGAAGTAAATGAATATAAATATTCAAGCCTTGATGAAATTATTGAATTCGCAAAATCAAAAAAAGAAAATTTTCTAATTTTAATATTAGATGAAATAGAAGACCCAAGAAACCTTGGGGCAATTATTAGGTCAGCATATGCCTTTGGAGTTCATGGGATAATAATTAAAGATAAGAACTCAGTAAGTGTTACTGCAACAGTCATAAATACATCTGCTGGTGCTACAAGTCATATGAAGATTGCGAAAGTTACAAATATTTCAAAAACTATTGAATACTTAAAGAGAGAAAATATTTGGTTTTATGAAGCAGATATGGGAGGAATTAGTATTTATGATACAAAGTTTGATGGTGGCATCTGCATTGTTTTAGGAAATGAGGGTAGAGGTGTTAGTAGACTTGTTAGTGAACACTGTGATTTCAAAATAAAAATACCAATGAAAAAAAATTTTGATTCTCTAAATGTATCTGTTGCATCGGGAATTATTTTATCAGAAATAAATAGACAAAGGAACATATAAAATGTCAAAAAAGTTTTTTAATAAAAATTTAATATTAATTTTTTTTATATCTATATTTTTATTTTCTTGTAAACAAAATGTCATTGATTATAATATTGATATTGAAAAAGCACCAAATATTGAGACAAAACCATTTTCATTTGAAAAACCTATGAGTAAAATTGAAGAAAAAACAGTTATAACAAAAAAAGATAGAGATAAATTAGTAAATGCAAATATTAAAGAATTGGTGCAAAATAGAAAGAGAGAACCTATACAAATGAAAGGTGTATATTTGCCTGCTTATGTTGCAGGAAATAGCGAGAAATTTGATTTAATTTTTGATAATATTACAAATAGTGAAATTAATTCTATCATTGTTGATATGAAAGATGAAATAGGAAGAGTGACTTTTGATAATACATCGCAAATTTCAAAAGAATTAAAAACTACTGAAAAGCAGATTAAAGACATTAATAGTTTTATAAAAAGGTGTAAAGAAGAAAATATATATTTGGTAGCAAGAATTCCTTGCTTTTTAGACAATTTTGCTACAAGACAAGATAGGAATATGGCTCTAAAAACAAAAGATGGAAGGTTATATAAAGATAATATGGGATATTATTGGTTAAATCCATATGTCGAGAAGACAAGAAATTATATAAAAGAATTAGCATTATCTGCTGCGGATACTGGGTTTGATGAAATTCAATTTGACTATTTTCGTTTTTCAACAGATAGAGGAATTAGGAATGTGGAATTTAGTGATGAGATGACAGGAGGAAAATCAAAAATAGAAATATTGACAGAATTTGCCCAAGAAGTTTATCAAGAGTTAATTAAAAAAAATGTATTCTTTTCTATTGATGTGTATGGAAGTATTATAAATTCATATAAAGACCAATGGAATATAGGACAAGATTACCCCAATTTAATAAAGTATTGTGATTACATTTGTCCAATGATTTATCCATCACATTATGCAAATAATACTTTTAGTTTAGATGTTCCTGATTTACATCCATATGAAACTATTTTAAAAGCATTAAATACATCAAATGATGTAATCAATAAATCTTTTGATTCTACAAGCCACTATGGGAAAGTTAGACCTTGGCTTCAAGCATTTACTGCCAATTGGTTAGAAACCTATATGGTTTATGAACCTGAACAATATAGAGAGCAAATAAAAGCAGTAGAAGATTCTAAATATGATGAATGGATTTTTTGGCAAGGTGGTGGAGTGTATAAATGGGATTCATTTAAGTAATGTTATGGAAGGATTTAATATTTCTGATGAATTAAAAAAACTTCCTGATAAAGCTGGAGTTTATATAATGCATAAAAAAGGTGGGGAAGTCATATATGTTGGAAAGGCGAAAAATTTAAAAAATAGAGTTCGTCAATATTTTAATGAGAGTTATAAAAAAACAAATAAAATTCTACAAATGGTTAATAACATTGATTATTTTGAATATATAGTAGTAGATAATGAATTAGAAAGTTTAATTTTAGAATCAAATTATATAAAAGAATATAGACCAAAATATAATACACTTTTAAAAGATGATAAGAATTATCCATATATTAAGGTTACAATAAATGAAGATTTTCCAAGAGTTCTTTTTGTGCACAGGAAGTATGAAGACAAAAGTAAATATTATGGTCCATATAAATCAGTAGGTATCGTATATCAAGTTCTTGATTATATCAAAAAAAATTATAGAATAAGAAATTGCAAAATGCCAATACATAAAGAAAATGTTTTAGATAAGCATTTTGATAGTGATAAATTATTGGTTATTCCTAATAATAAAACAAAAAAAAAGGAATGTCTCTATTATCATTTAAAAATGTGTATGGCACCTTGCATTGATAAGTCTGTATATGTTGATTATAACAATCAAATAAAAGATATTTGCTCGCTATTAAATGGAAACTATGAAGATGTAATTAAAGAGTTAAAAGTTTTGATGGATAAAGCATCAAGTGAAAATGATTTCGAACATGCAATAGAGTACAGGGATAAAATAAATAGTATATATGAGATACAAGAAAAACAAAAAATAGATCAAAAAAATGATGATGATAAAGATGTAGTAGGAATCTATAAAGGAGAAAAAGTTGCTATAGTTCAAATTTTTGAGATAAGAGATGGAAACATTATAAATAGAAATATTCATTTTTTGGATATAGATAAAAATGACTTAGAAGTAGATATTTTGGAGAGTTTTATAAAACAATATTATAATGATCCATATTTTTTACCAAGTGAGATTTTGTTGCCATTAGAGTTGCCTGATTGCGATTTGATAACGAAATGGTTATCAAGAAATAGTAATAAAAAAATAAAATTAACAGTTCCTAAAATTGGCAAAAATGAAAAACTTGTAGAGCTTGCAAATACAAATGCAAAAATCCAATATAGTCAAAGATTAAAAAAATATGAAAAAGAGAGAGATGAAGTAAATATAGCATATGATGTTTTAAAGAGAATAACTGGACTTGATAATATAGATAGAATTGAGTCATACGATATATCAAATACAGCAGGAAGTATTAATGTTGCTTCTATGGTAGTTTTTGAGCATGGAAATTTTATGAAAAATGAGTATAGAAAGTTTAGAATTAAGACTATTGTAGGAAGTGATGATTATGGTGCTATGAATGAGGTTATTAATAGAAGACTAAGTAGATATATTGAAAATAACGATAAATTTAAGATTTTACCAAGTATTTTTTTTATTGACGGAGGAGCTGGACAAGTTCATATTGTAAATAAAGTTTTAAATGAGTATAATATAGACATACCAGTTTTTGGTATGGTTAAAGATGATAACCATAGAACGAGAGGTTTAATCTATAATGATATTGAGATTGATTTGTCGGATTATAAAGAATTATTTAAACTGGTCACAAGAATACAAGATGAAACTCATAGATTTGCTATTGAATATCATAAGTTTTTGAGAAGTAGAGAACAGACAAAATCGATCCTTGATGAGATTGATACGATTGGTGAAAAGAGAAAAATTAATTTGATAAAGCATTTTAAGAGTATTGATAATATAAAAAATGCGACAATTGATGAGATTTCAAAAGTTCCACTATTTAATTTAAAATCAGCAACTATTGTTTATGATTTTTTTAGAAAATAGGATTATAAAATGGAGGTAAATTTTGGTTTTTAGTAGTTTAAATTTTATTTTTTGGTTTATGCCAACATTTTTAATTTCATATTTTTGTGTGAGTAGGAGATACAGAAATGTTGTTTTATTAATTTATAGTTTATGTTTTTATGCTTATGGTTGTATAAAAAATCCTATATATTTCATTGTGTTTTTAATTTCTATATTAATTAATTTTAATGTAGCAAGAATTATAAGTAGAATTAATAATAAAAATAGAAAATTTTATTTTGTTGTTGCGATAATATTTAATATATTAATTTTGGTTATATCAAAATATAGACTGTTTTTCATACAAGTGATAAATGACATTTTTTATGTATTAGATATGAATTTAATCAAAACTACTGATAATTTTATTTTACCACTTGGTGTTAGCTTTTATGTTTTTCAATCAATTTCATATTTAATAGATGTGTATTATAATAAATATAAAGCAGAAAATGATATTATAATTTATTCAACTTATATAACTATGTTTCCTCAGTTGGTTGCAGGACCAATAGTTCGATTTGACCAAATAAGTTGGGATATAAGGGCAAGACTTACTTCAAATAAAAAAATAGTTGATGGCTTTGTTATTTTTTCTTTTGGACTTGCATTTAAGGTTTTAATTGCGAATAATTTAAATGCCATCATGGTTAATATTGATAAAATTGGTTATGATTCAATAACTACATTTTTAGCTTGGATAGGAATGTATAGTTTTACTTTTCAAATTTATTTTGATTTTTTTGGTTATTCATTAATGGCAATAGGTCTTGGTGAAATGCTCGGTTTTAAAATTCCAGAAAACTTTAAACACCCATTTTTAGCAAGAAGTGTTAGCGAATTTTGGAGAAGGTGGCATATTACACTTACAACTTGGTTTAGAGATTATGTATATATTCCACTTGGTGGCAATAAAGAAGGGATATTATCTACAATTATTAATATATTAATTGTTTGGATTTTAACTGGCTTTTGGCATGGTGCAGATTATAATTTTTTACTTTGGGGATTAGTTTTAGGGATAATCATTATTTTTGAAAAATATATTTTTGGTATATTTTTATCTAAAAATAAAATTTTTTCTCATTTTTATGTTTTACTAATAATTCCTATGACTTTTTTGATTTTTTATATAAAAGATATAGAAAATATACCATTATATTTTCTTAGACTATTTAATATGGGGGCATCTTCTTATGTATACCCATTTGATTTTGTAGATGTTTTAAAGAATTATTTATTTATACTTTTACTCTCAATTTGTCTTTTGACAGAATATCCATATAAACTATATAATATAATTTATCAAAAAAAACCAAATATAGTTATATGTTTTGCAATAATTTTATTTTTAATTAGTGTGTTTTTTATTTTTAGAGGACTTGATAATCCATTTATTTATTTTAGATTTTAATTTATATTAGGAGTATTATGAATAAAAAAATTAAACAAATAATTTCAATACTATCATTTATATTTTTTATAATAATAGGTATTTTATTGGTAGTATATAAAAATGAAAATGTGATTGATTTATATGCAAATGGAATCAATAAATTGATTGGAGTATCAAATGAAATTGATACTAATTTTAATCTTGATAACGAATTAGTCATTCCCGTTATAGAAGAGAATAATAATAATTTAGTAGATGATATAAATAATAATGCAACTACTAAGAATTATTCTTATGCTAAAGATTTATTTCAGCATTTTTTGAATCCATTAACCCTTAATACTGATATTTCAATTTCTTATCCATATAAGAGTTTAAAAAATAATGAATTAAGCGAAGATTTAATTGATAATAATAATGTTCTTCCTATTGATAATGAAATGATAGAGTTGCTTGGACCAGATGTAGATATTTCAAATGACAATAGTAGTCAAATCTCAAACACAATTAAGCATTATCAAATTGATAGTGGAAAATGGACAAGAGTTGAAGACCACTTTGTGGAAGCTCCTGATGGTTATTTTGATGATGCTTTATTTTTAGGTGATTCGAGAACTGAGGGACTTAGGATTTATGCCCCTATTGAAAATGCCACATATTTTTCTATTCAGAGTTTAAGTGTTTTTAATATTGAAAAAACAGTGGTTCATATTAATGGGGAGGGGAATTTTACCTTTTTTGATTTTTTAAATACAAGGAAGTTTAAAAAAGTTTATATAATGCTTGGCATAAATGGGGTTGGCACAAGTATTGATAATCATTTAATTAACTATGCAAGTATAATTTATAAAATTAGAGAAATTAATCCTGACTGTTTGGTATATTTACTTGCAAATATTCATGTGGGGAAAGATAAAAATAAATCTGAATATGCATATAATAATAATAAACTAAATGAATTAAATAGTGCAATATCGAGTATAGCTGACAATGTATCAATATTTTATATAGATGAAAATATTTTATTTGATGATGAAAACGGTGAGCTAAATAAAAATTATACGGGAGATGGAATACATATATATCCTAAATGTTATTCTTGGTTTAGGGAGTTACTTTATAGAAATGTAATTATTAAATAATATGCTTGATGAAAAAATTAAAATTATATTGCCTTGTCATTTTGGGCTTGAAAGTGTGACAAAAAGAGAAGTTAGTGATTTGGGTTTTTTAATAGATTCGGTAGTTGATGGCGAAGTTAAGATTAATGCAACTATTAGAGATATACCTAGATTAAATATAAGTTTAAGGACTTGTGAAAGAGTTTTGATTGAGATTGCAAATTTTAAAGCAGAAACTTTTGAAGATTTATATCAAGGTGTTTTAATGACTCCTTTTGAAAAATATGTAAAAGTGAATAGTTCTTTTTATATAACAAAGGCAAATCAAGATAAAAATTCTAAATTATATTCAAGCACTTCAATACAGTCAATTACAAAAAAAGCTATAGTAGATAGACTTATGAAGGTATATAATACTGATTATTTGCCAGAAAAAGATGATAGATATAATTTTAGAGTAAAATTTTATAAAAATAATTGTTCTATTAGACTTGATACAACAGGGGAAGGATTACACAAGAGAGGTTATAGAGAAGTTTCAGGACTTGCACCCATAGAAGAGACTCTCGCAGCAAGTATTATAATGCTTACTCCATATAAAAAAGATAGAATACTTGTTGATCCATTTTGTGGCAGTGGAACATTTTTAATAGAGGCAGCTATGATTTCAAATGATATTAAACCAGGAATTAATAGGACTTTTCAATCTGAATCTTGGAAAAATATTTTTGATAATCAATGGAATGTAGAAAGAGAAAAATATAAAGAACAGAAAAGTATAATTCAAAATGAAAATATAAAATTATTTGGTTATGATATTGATGAAAAAATTTTAAAAATTGCAAAAAATAATGCAAAACTTGCTAAGGTTGATAAATATATACATTTTGAAAAAAAATCTGTCAAGGATTTTAAGAGTGATAAAAAATATGGTTTTATTATCACAAATCCTCCATATGGAGAGAGATTTAGTGATATGAAAATGGTAGAAAGTGCATATTATGATTTAAATTATACATATAAAAATCTGGATAATTGGTCGATGTTTATTATTACTTCATTTAATAAAATAAGAAATTATCTTGGATGCGAAAATAAAAATAGAAAAATTTATAATGGAATGATAAAAACTTATTTATATTATTATCTTGGAGAAAAACCTAAAAGAGATGAAAATATATATAGTTAATATAGAAAAGTTTTTGTTAAATGTAAATTTTGACGAAAAGAACAAATATAATAATATTAAAGAGTATATATTAAAAAGATATTTGAATTGTGAAATTAGTGATATAAAATATAACGAATATAAAAAACCATATTTAGATAATTTTAATATTAGTATAAGTCATAGTGATAATTATTATTTATTTGCGACATCGAGTTATGAAATTGGAATTGACATAGAGAGAGTTAAAAATTATAATCCAAATATACTAAAAAAAACCAATACAAAAAAAGAACTTCTATATATAAGAGAAAATCCACTCGAAAGATTTTATATTTTGTGGACATTAAAAGAGAGTTTGGTAAAAGCATATGGGACAGGTTTTGATAGTTTCCCAAATGATATAGAAGTAGATGTTAAAAAAATTGAAAATGGATATTTTTTTAAGAATAAATTTTTTTATTCAAAGTGTTTTAGATTTTTTGATTATTATATATCTATAACTTCAGGTTTTTTAGAAAATATTATTTTTATAAATTTGTTTAATTAGTTATATAAGTATTAAAGAGATGCGAAGGTGAAAATATGGGAAATAGTTTAAATAGAGAAAAAATTATTGTAAGGACAAGTATTATTGGTATACTTTCTAATTTATTTTTGTCATTTTTTAAAGCTATAGTTGGACTTAGTGTAAAATCAATCGCAATACTAATGGATGCTTTAAATAATTTGACTGATGCAATGTCATCAATAGTCACAATAATTGGTATAAAGCTTGCAAATAAGGAAGCAAACAGAGAGCATCCCTTTGGGCATGGTAGGATTGAATATTTAACTGCTATGTTTATTTCGTTATTTATTTTATATGCTGGTATAACATCACTTATAGAATCAATAAAAAAAATATTAGAACCTGAGATACCGAGTTATACAAATATTTCATTTTTAATAATTTCAGTTGCAGTTATTGTTAAAATTGTTTTAGGGTTATATGTAAAAAAAGTGGGAGAAAAAGTTAATTCTGATTCATTAATTGCTTCTGGTAATGATGCAAAATTTGATGCAATAATATCTCTATCAATTCTATTTGCTGGTATAATTTATATTTTTTTTAAAATTAAAATTGAAGCATATTTAGGAATAGCTATTTCAATTGTAATAATAAAAGCAGGCTACGGAATATTAAAAGAGACGGTTGCAGATTTAATTGGTGAGAGAATAGATTCAGAAATAGCAAAAGATATAAAAGATTGTATAAATTCATTTGATGAAGTTCTTGGGACATATGATTTAATTATTCATAACTATGGTCCAAATGTGCTTGTGGGTTCTGCTCATATTGAAGTAAGTGATAAAATGACAGCTTATGAGATTGATACTTTAGAGAGAGAAATTACAAAAAAAGTTTATAATGAATTTAAAGTTTATATAACAGGTCTTTCTATTTATTCATCAAATAATAATGATAAAAAAATTAGCGAAATGAAAGATAGAATTGATAAGATACTTGATAATTTCCCACATGTTATGCAGATGCACGGATTTTATCTTGATGAGATTAAAAGAATAGTTAAATTTGATGTTGTAATAAGTTTTGATGATAAAGAAAAATATACTACAGTTAAAAATATAATAAATGAAATTTCAAAATTTTATCCAGATTATGAATTTCAAATTACACTTGATAATGATATTTCTGATTAGGAGTAAAGTATATGTATATAAGGGAATCAAAAATAGAAGATTTTAATTATATAAAAGATATATATAAATCAGCAAGAGAGTTTATGAAAAATAATGGCAATGGAACCCAGTGGGGAAATAATTGGCCGACAGATGAAGTTATTTTAACAGATATTAAAAATAAAAAAAGTTTTGTCTGTGTTGAAAATGATGAAGTTTCTGCTGTGTTTTTTTGTGAATTTGGAAAAGTTGATGAGTCGTATATAAATATTGATGGTAAATGGTTAAGTGATGAACCTTATGCAGTTATTCATAGAATTGCAACAAATAGAAAATATAGGCATGTAGGAGAGTTTTGTTTTAATTATGTTTTTGAAAAATTTAAACATATAAGAGTTGATACACATAAAAATAATATACCAATGATTAATTTATTAAATAAATTAGGATTTGAATATTGTGGAATAATTAATATTGATAAAAAATATTGCTTGTATGATACAGAGAGGATTGCATATGAAAAAATTTAGTGTATTTTTAATATTTTTCATATTTTTATTTAATACTTTGGTTAATTCAACAGATTTAGAGAAAAAAATATTTGAAGATTTAGATGTGCTTTTTGAAATAACAGATTTGAATTTTGAAGCAAATATTAATGAAATTGATTATAATAGATTAGATAGTGTGAATTTTATTTTAAATTTTGGAATAACAGAAATACAAACTGATACTGGCATTTTTT
>CAMIYN010000022.1 GCA_946403075.1 uncultured Lachnospiraceae bacterium
ATAAGTCTTAAATCCCCCTTTAATAGTTCTATGAAATATTGACTTTATACCGGGTATATTTGTAGGGGCGAACCTGAAAAATGTAGGGGCGAAACGGCTCGAGCCCGCAAGTGTAGGGGCGAAGTACCGCGAGCCCTTATGCAATACAGTAATGTTCGCCGTAGGGGCGAAGCACCGCGAGCCCTAAGCGAGCCCATAGCAAGACAGTAGTGTTAGTCGTAGGGGCCGTAGGGGCGAACCAGTGGGAGCCCTAAACGAGTCCGTAGCAAGACAGTAGTGTTAATCGTAGTAGGGGCGAACCACTGGGAGCCCTAAACGAGCCCGTATGCAAAATTGTAATATTAGTCGTAGTGGTGATCTATTAGTTGACATACCACCCCATACCCATAAAGAAATTTTGAATACAAAAAAACTAAAACCATATTGAGTTTTAGTTTTTAAATAACTATATTTTAAATATATTTTTATTCAATATTTTGAAAGCAACATCTAATAATAAAAATTTTAACTATAAATATTCACACTATCTCCTCTTGAAAACCCTATAAGTTTTATATTATTTTCTCTTGCAAGTCTTATTGCATCATATGTGACAGCGGCTCTTGTAATAACCATTTTGATTTTTGACCTAATAACTTTTTTAATCATATCAGTGGGTATTCTTCCTGTAGTATATAAAACACTTTCTCCGATGTTTTTATTATCAAGCATTGCACAACCTATTACTTTATCTACTGCATTATGCCTCCCCAAGTCAGTTTCGTAATATAATATTTCATTATTAAATGCTAATCCTGCAGAATGTAAACAACCTGTCTCTTTAAATAACTCATTTGAATCTAACAAGAATTTTGAATTTTTCATAATATCTAATACATTATTAACAATATCAAGTTTTTTATCTACAATCTCATCATTTTTATTTTTAGAATCTTCAATGTAGCGATAACCTGTTGTCAAAATACTTACATTTTGTGGCTTACTAATTAAATTTTTATCACAATCACTATTCAATTTAATTCTTGCCAAAGTCTTTTCATCGTTTATAAAAAAATCACTGACATCCGAAATGCTATTTATATAATTCTCTGTATACAAATGTCCATATATAAACTCTTTAATTGATGAATTATAACATATTACATTTCTTTCAATTTTTTCATTAATAATTAATTTTAGATTATGTTCCACTACTATTGTATCTTCAAATTCATTTACTATATTTATATTATCCTTTTTTATTTTTAGTGTTTTGATTTTTTTTATATTGCAATCTGCCATTTTTTTACTCCTTAAAATATTATTTAAAATTATGGATTTAATATATTTATAATTTATTCTATCTACATATTTTCAAAATTTAATCAATACTTCAAAAAAAACATTATTATATATACATTAAATCTTTTACTATTCATAAAAACTTTCTATATAACACTAAATGTTTTTAATAATTCCATTTATTAAACTCACAAATTTCTCACTACTTTCTTTTGCTGTTTTCTTAACTTCATCATGAGACAATTTAGTTTTTTTAATACCAGCTGCCATATTAGTTATTAAACTTATACCAAGTATATTCATATTCATATGTTTTGCAACCATTGCTTCTACAACAGTACTCATCCCCACAGCATCTGCACCAATTTTTCTTGCAAATTTTACTTCTGTTGGGGTTTCATAATTTGGACCTGTAAATTGTAAATATACACCTTCTCTTAATTTTATTTTATTTAGTTTTGCAACACTTTTAGCAATATTTATCATATCCTTTGAATAAACATTTGACATATCAGGGAATCTATCTCCAAGTTCATCAATATTTTTACCTATCAATGGAGATTTTACAAATTGGGATATATGGTCTCTTATGAGCATCAAATCTCCTGCACTAAATTTCTTATTAACTCCTCCAGCAGCATTTGTAAGAATTATATTATTAACACCCATCATATGAATTAACCGAATTGGTCTAACTACATCATACATATCGTATCCTTCATAAAAATGAACTCTCCCATTCATACAGACTATTTTTTTTCCAAAACTTTTAAGAAACACAAATGAACCATTATGCCCATCTACAGTTGATACTGGCATATCAACTATATCATTATATTTTATTTCCATATCAATTTTTTTATCATCTAAAAAAATTCCCAAGCCTGATCCTAAAACAATGCACAAATCAGGCTTATAAGGAATTTTATTCTTAAAACTTTCAAAACTTTTTTTCAAACTTTCATACTGATTATTCATCATAAATTCTCCTTAAAATCTTTGATATTTTTTTATAAAAAACAAAAATGACAATAGAAACTATAAAATATTTAATAAGATTAAAAGGAAACACAGAAAATAACATAATTTTAAACATATTATCAAAATAAGGATTTATTTGTTTAAACATATTAATTATCGTATTTTCCCCATAGCCCAAATTATTTATATAAATTGGAAATAGAAAAAAGGCATTCATTAATGTTGATATTATGCTTGATGAAAAAATACCAAACACTAATGAAAAAATTGCAGCTCTCATTGTTTTATTATTACGATAAATCAAACTTGCAGGTAGCACAAAAGTTATAGAACTTATTAAATTTGCAATCTCTCCTATAAAAAATGTGCTAGTAGGTTTCATAATTTGCTTTAAAAATATTTTTAACACCACTGTCAAAATACCACTTAATGGTCCTAATAAAAATGCAGATATCATCACAGGAACTTCTGATAAATCTATTTTCATAAAACTTGGTGCTATTAGTATAGGAAAATCTAATATCATTAAAATGGCAGCAATTGCTGAAAGCATTGATATTAAAATCATTTTTTTTATTTTATACATAAAAGTTCCTTATTTATCTTGGCACAGAGAAATTTTCTGCAGGAGATATTATATTAGCACTCTGTGAGACTGGAAGCGGTATTGGTTCAGTTGTTGCAGCTTCCGTAGTTCGTCTTTGTGTCTGCGTTTCTTGTACTCTTGTAGTTCTTGCTTGTGTTTCACCACTTGATGAAGTTGTCTTTACACTACCAGTTGATTTAAAACTTCTTGTTTGTAAAACTCCATCTTTATCTACATAAGTATTTTCTGCATATGCAGTAGGTGTATGACCTACATATTTTGCATAATGATCATGGACTCTTTCTATTTCTTCATCACCAATTTTTATAACTTTAAATACTTGCCATTCAGATCCCTTAGTACCTTTTGTAGCTGTTCCTGACTCGATAATAGATATTGGTGGTTCATCAAGTTCCTGAATTTTTTTTGACACTAAATATTGTTTTTCATCTTTTTTTAATTTTGGAACAGCGAAAATTTCTACTTTCACTTTTCTATTTTTATACCCAGCTCTTATGCCAATTGAATAATCACTATCATTTATAAATCTATAATCAACCCCATTATATGATACAGTTGCATCAAGTCCTGGTGTTACATAATTAGGCTCAAATGTATGAGATCTTCTATAAGTTGATGTAAGACCTGCTGCAAAAACTGCATTGTATAAAGTAGTACTAACTTGGCAAACACCCCCACCTAATTCTTCTACAACTTCTCCCTGATTGTATGCTTGAGCTAATCCATATCCCTTACTTTCAGTTCTCTCCCCAACAACACCATTAAAAGTAAATTCTTCATTTGGTTTCAAAATGAGACCATTTATGGCTTCGCAAGCTAATTGTATATTCATATTTCTAACTTCATTATTTGTAGTAGTTGTCTCAAAACTTGATACATATTTATATTTTGATTTTATAGTTTCTCCCACTGGATCAGTAAATTTAAGTATTGTATAAATATTTGCTTTCAAATTACCTTGTTTTACTTCATCCACTATTCTCTTTCTAAGTGCATCAACATCTATTTCACATCCCTTATGTTCATCCCCAAAAATAAATTCATTTTTTACTTTATCAAAACCTTCTATTTGTCCCTTAACAGCAGTTGTCTTCCACAAAATAGCTAATTGATTTAAATTATCATCTATAACATCGTCATTTTCATTTACTTCAAATTTAAAATCTGCTTCAAATTTTGGATTATCAACATCAACAATTGATTTCTTAAAACTTGTTCTTGTGTCTCTTAAATAAATTTCATATATACTATCAATTTGAGCTTTTAATTGTGCCTCTATAAAATCTGGAAATTTATATGTTTCCTTTGTTGCTTTTATGGTTATATCTTTATAAGGATTATCAACTATTACTTCTTGACTTGTTCCATTTATATCAAAAATTTTATCATCTAAATATTGATTTAGACTTTCTTCTTCTTTCACTTCTTCATATTTTGGCATATCAAAAATATCAAGCTCGGGATTACTATTACTAATAGTTAAATCCCAATCATAAGTTCCAAGCACCTTGTTATAAACTTCCTGTCTCGTGAGTCCTCTTATTGAAAGTGGTTTTTGCATCCCAATAATTGAATAATCAATATAAATATCATGTTTCATTTGTGAATCACTAAACTTACTCTCTTCATTTTTTACAATAATATTACTTAACTCTCTCACAGCGACAAACACAACAATTATACTAACAAGGACAGCAGCAAAAACTGATAAAAAGGTTATTGCCCCTCTCCCTGCTTTTTTTCTCCTACTATTTCTATATTCATAATTATGAAGAGCATCTCTTGACCTATATCTATCATTTCTCTTATTTTTTAAATATCTTTCTTTATTATTATATTCCATATTATTTTACCACAAAATTTATTATTTTTTCTTTTACATATATTTCTTTTACAATATTCCCAGCTATTTTTTCTTTTATAGCATCTCTCGCAATTTTAATTATTTCTTGATCTTGGAGGTTTATATCAACATCAATAAAAACTTTAGTTTTACCATTTATCTGTATAGGCAAAGTAATTTTATTCTTTTTAGTTAATTCTTCTTTATATGTAGGCCATTTCTCATCAAATACAGATTTTTTATCAGAAACCATATGGTATAATTCTTCAGCAATGTGTGGAGCAAATGGAGCTAATAATATTGCAAAATCTTTTAATAAATTTTTATCTATTCCGCCATTTTTTTTAGCAAATTCTATAAAACTATTATTATACTCCATAAAACCTGAAATTACAGTATTTAAGCTAAATCTCTCAATTCTTTCAGTAATGGCTTTTATAAAACTATTTCTCAAATAGACACTCTCTTCATTTTCTTTTATATATTTATCTCTATATTCTTCAAATAAATTATATACTCTATTTAAAAATCTATAAACACCATCAATGCCATTTTCATCCCAAGAAGCATCAAGTTCAGGTGGACCTATAAATAATTCATACATTCTAAGAGTGTCACAACCATAATGCTCTACAACTTCATCAGGATTCACTACATTTCCTTCAGATTTTGACATTTTATTTCCCTTTGGACCTAAAATCATCCCCTGATTAAATAATTTAATAAATGGCTCATCAAAATCAAGAATACCAATATCATTTAAAAATTTTATCCAAAATCTTGAATAAAGTAAATGTAAAACTGCATGCTCTACACCACCTATATATAAATCTACTGGTAAAAACTTTTTTGCTTTTTCTTTACTTATCAATTCATTTTTATTATTCTTATCTAAATATCGAAGAAAATACCAACAACTTCCAGCCCACTGAGGCATCGTGTTTGTTTCTCTCTTTGCATCCATACCACATTTAGGGCATTTACAATTAACCCAACTATCAATTTTAGCAAGTGGAGATTCCCCAGTGCCCGTTGGCTCATAAGATTTAACTAAAGGTAATTCAAGTGGTAATTCATTTTCTGGAACCAATACTTCTCCACAGTTTTTGCAATGAATTATAGGAATCGGTTCACCCCAATATCTCTGTCTTGAAAATACCCAATCTCTTAATTTATAATTAATAGTTTTTTTCCCAATCCCTAATTTTTCTATTTCATATGGTGCATTATTTTTTAATTCTACTACATCTCTACCAT
This sequence comes from uncultured Lachnospiraceae bacterium, assembly GCA_946403075.1. Lineage (GTDB taxonomy): Bacteria > Bacillota > Clostridia > Lachnospirales > Lachnospiraceae > UBA3633. The sequence continues at coordinate 5,970 of CAMIYN010000022.1, forward strand.
TCCAATCTCCACTATTTATCATAACTCCACAAAGATCAGCATATGCCTCTTTTAAATCTTCTTCAACACCACTTTTTGAAATTACTTGAATAATAGGTAAATCAAATTTTTTTGCAAACAAAAAATCTCTAAAATCATGAGCAGGAACACACATTATCGCACCTGTTCCATAATCAGATAATACATAATCTGCTATCCATATAGGAATTTTTTTATTATTAATGGGATTTATAGCAAAACTTCCAGTAAATATTCCTGTCTTTTCTTTGTCAGATACACTCATCCTATCTACATTTGATTTAAATTTTGCTTCTTCTATATACTTCTCAACTTTTGACAAATTTTCTTTTGTAGTAATTTTTAATGATAATTTATGTTCTGGTGATAAAACTACAAAAGTAGCTCCATGCAAAGTGTCTGGTCTTGTAGTATACACTTTGATTTTTTCATCAAATCCATCTACTAAAAAATCAACTTCTGCACCAACACTCTTTCCTATCCATTCAGTTTGCATCTTTTTAACTTTTTCTGGCCAATCTAATTTGTCAAGACCTTCTAAAAGTCTTTCAGCATAATCAGTAATTTTTAACATCCATTGCTTCAAATTTTTCTTAGTCACTACGGTATGACATCTCTCACACTTACCATCTACAACTTCTTCATTAGCAAGTCCTGTCTTACAAGAAGGACACCAATTTATTGGAAATTCTTTTTCATATGCCAAGCCCTTTTCAAACATTTTTTCAAAAATCCATTGTGTCCATTTGTAATATTCAGGATCAGTAGTATTTAATTCCATATCCCAATCATATATTGCAGATATTTTTTTTAATTGAACTCTAAAATTATCTATATTTTCTTTTGTAGTAATTGACGGATGTATTCCCATCTTGATTGCATAGTTTTCAGCAGGCAGACCGAAAGCATCAAAACCCATAGGGTGTATTACATATTTCCCTTTTAAAATATTATATCTTGATATTACATCCGATATAACATATCCCCTCCAATGCCCCACATGTAAACCACTGCCAGATGGGTAAGGAAACATATCAAGGCAATAATACTTTTCCTTATTCTCGTCATATTTATTAACACTGTATTCATCCCAAAAACTATTCCATTTTTTTTCTATTTCTCTAAAATTATATGGCATAAAAACTCCCTCAAAATATTTTATGAAAACCTCTTACAATAAACCTTTTAAAAAATTACATTTCTAAAAAGACTGAATGATGAAAGCTAAGTAAGAAACCTTAGATAAATTTTAGGCTTTTTAGATGTTTCTTTACATTATATCACATATTATTAAAGTTGTAAAATCAAACAAATTATATTTTTATTAAAAAAATATTTATTCTTTAATCAAAAAAAATTGATAATCCACATCAAAACTAAATTTTTTCTCTACTTCTTTGATAGTAAAGCAACTGTCTCTATATGCATAGTATGTGGAAACATATCATATAGTTTAAAGCATTCTAATTTATAATTCTCATTTGCAAAAAAATTAATATCTCTTGCAAGTGTTGCACTATCACAACTAACATAAATAATTCTCTTAGGATTTATTTTAACAATTTTTTCTATTACAGATTTATTTAGTCCCTTTCTCGGTGGGTCAACACATATCAAATCAAAATTTTCTTTCTCACAATTTAAATCAACTATATTTAGTTTTTCTATATCTCTACATAAAAAATCTACATTTTTTATATTATTAATTTTTTTATTTATATTTGCAGTCTCAATTGATTCTTTTACTACTTCAATACCCAATACTTTTTTTGCAAATTTTGAAAATTGCAATGTAATAGTTCCTATTCCACAATACAAATCAAGCACATTTTTAAAATCTACTAACTTCGCATAATCAATAATTCCACTGTATAATTTTTTTGTCATTTCCATATTGATTTGATAAAAATTGTTTACAAAAATTTTATATTTGATATCTAAAATATTATCCTCAATAAAACCATCTCCATATAAAATACAATTTTCTAAACCAAGTATTACATTTGTATCATTTGTATTTATATTTAAACAAATAGTTTTAATCTCCTGCCCATTATAATTTCTCTCTAAAATATAATCTACAAATTTCCTATAAACTCTTAAATTTTCTTTATAATTTTTATCATTTATAATCAATGTGATACTAACTTCACGGCTACAACTATCATTATAATTTGAAGACCTAAGTAAAACTTCTCTTAAAATTCCAGTTTTTTTATTTTCATCATATATTGGAATTTTTGACATCTCAACAAATTCTTTTATGCTGTTTAGTATTTCAGCATAACCTCTAAACCCAACTACACAATTTTTATTTGGTATTATGTAATGTGTTCTATTTGCATAAAAACCATATATGACTTCGTTATTTCTATCACCAAATGGAATTTGCATTTTATTCCTATAAAAAAAAGGATAGTCCATACCAACTATACCATTAAATATGTTAAAAACACTATATCTATCTATCTTTCCAATCTTAATTAAATTATTTATGACAATATTTTTTTTGATTTCTAATTGTTTTTCATATTTAACATCAAGCAGTTGACATCCACCACAAGGATTAGAAACTTGACAAATACTCTCACATCTATATTTAGATTTTTCTATTACATCAACAACTTTTGCATAAATAATATTTTTAGTTTCTTTTGTGATTATGCAGTTTACTAAATCACCAACTACAGCATTTTTTACAAAATATACAAAATTATTATCTCTTGCTATTCCTAAACCTTCATTTGAAATATCTGTTATATATAATTTTTTTATTTCATTTTTCATATAAATATTTTTTTTAGTAAAACTCTATAGTCTCCATCTCTCTTTGTGATTTTTAATTTATCACAAGTATCAAGTATGTATAGAGCATATTTCCTTGATGTATTAAATAAATCCCTGGTTTCAGCAAGAGTTATTTTCTTATTTTTATCAAGTAAAACATATATTTTTTCAAGTGCCTTATTGAAACTATCTATATGCATAAAAATTTTATCATCAATTTTTATTAATTTTTTATTTTTAACCAAATCATTTAGGACAAGCCTTGCAGTTTTTTTATCTTTAAATTTTTGTAAAGCTTCATCAACTTCCATTACTTCAATATCAAAATCTCTATATATTTTTTCTATATCATTAGATATTTTTTTGTTTTCATCAAAGACTCCACTACTTATACCATATTTTTTTATCATCCCATCTCTATACTCAATGACTTTTTTTACTATTAATTCATCTAATATAAAATCAACTAATTCTTTATCAATTTTATTTGAAGCAACAATTTTATTTTTTAATTCCTCTCTATTTATTCCAAAAACAATTTTATTTTCCAAATAAAAATCATCCAAAATTTTTATTATGCTCTTTTCTAATTTATCAAATAATAATTTTGTAATATAATAATCATTTCCTATTTTTAATATCTTGTTTTCATTTAGTAAGAGAGTTAAATTTTTTATTACTTCGTCTCTTGTTATATGCAGTCTAATAGATATATTGTTAATATTAAAAAATTCTTCATTATAATAAAAAATAAAACTTTCAATTTGTTCCTTCACATTTGAATTTTCTAACTTTTTTAAATAACTTATTAATTTTTCATCTCTTCTCTTATGTTTCTTGGGTAAAACATCTAACACTCTTCCACCTGCCATACTCTCAACAGGTGATAAAAATCTCAAAATAAATAAATCATCTTTTTTTATAGCAATTTCTTTTTCAAATTTTAACTGTGCAAAAGCATTCTCCTTACACCCCACTTCATCACAGTCAAGTAAAATCACTTTACACTCTGTTTGTTTTGATGCAAAATTTATATGCACTCTATCATTATTTTTTATTTTTTTATTTGTTGTGTCAAATAATTTTAATTTTACATCAATAGATTTAGTCAATATTATAGAATCTTTTACACAGATAATATCTCCTCTATCTATCATCTCTTTTTTTACATTTGATAAATTAATTGCAACTCTCTGCCCTGCTGATACTTCTTTTACTGTTTCAGTATGAGATTGAAGATTTCTAACTTTTACATCTATGCAGCTTGGATATATAGTGAGTAAATCATCTGTTTTTATTGAACCCTCAACTAAAGTCCCCGTAATAATTGTTCCAAAACCTTCCATAGTAAAAACTCTATCTATAAATAGTCTTGTTAATTCTACATCATTTTTTTTGCAAGCTACAGTCTTTGATATTTTAATTATTAAATTTTTTAATTCAGCAATATTTTGTCCTGTATATGCTGATACCTGTATTCTCTCTGCACTCTCAAAAAATGATCCCTTTACTAATCTATTTACATCTTCGTTTAAACATTCAAATGGCAATTTATTTTCCAAATCAGCTTTTGTAAATACAATGATTCCTGATTTAATATTTAACATTTTTAGTATTTCAAAATGCTCTATTGTTTGAGGTTTAATCCCTTCATCCATTGAAATTATTAAAAGTGCCACATCAATACCCAAAACACCTGCAAGCATATTCTTTACAAATTTTTCGTGCCCTGGCACATCTATTATTCCTATTCTCAAATCTTCATCATTACTGAGATTTGCAAATCCCAACTCAATAGTTATCCCTCTTTTTTTTTCTTCTTTTAACCTATCTGTATCAATCCCAGTTAATGCTTTAATCAAACTTGTTTTTCCGTGGTCTACATGCCCTGCTGTTCCTATAATTACATTTTTCATAAAAACCTCTGAATTTTTAAAATATCAATCTAAAAAAGCATCTATTATATACTTCATATCATCATCCAACAAACATCTAACATCAATTAAAAGTTTATTTTTTGAAATCCTTGTAATTATAGGAGGATTATTGTTTCTCAATTTTTTTTCTAAATCTTCTATTGGATAATCAGTTTCTACACTGACAGCACATCCTTTTAGTATAACGAGAGGAGCGGCACCCCCTCCTACTTGGTCATCACAAGCTTCTATTTGAAAATTTAATTTATTATTTACTTTTTTAAGCTCATCACAAAGTTTAATTGCAATATTATTTAATTCATCAAATGACTTATTTAGCATTTTAAGAATCGGTATATTTTCTTTTGCTTTTTTAATATCATAGTATTCATAAAGTGTAGCATAGAGTGCAGCAATAGTCATTTTGTCAACTCTCAATATTCTCGCAAGAGGATTTTTTTTCATTTTATCAATATAAATTTTTTTACCTACAATTATACCTGCTTGAGGTCCTCCCAATAATTTATCTCCACTAAACATCAACACATCAACATCTTCTTTTATAATTTCTGGTATAGTTGGTTCGTCTATTCCTATATCTTTCAAATCAACAAAAAGCCCACTACCCAAATCATAAATCACAGGAATATTATTAGCTTTACCAAGCTTTACCAAATCACCCAAATCTACTGATTCTACAAATCCCAAAACTCTATAATTACTAGTATGAACTTTTAGGAGTGCAGAAGTAGTCTCAGTATTAATGGCATTTTTATAATCACTAATTTTTGTTTTATTTGTAGTGCCAACTTCATACAATTTGGCTCCACTCTCTTCCATTACTTCTGGGATTCTAAATGAACCACCTATCTCTATCAACTCGCCTCTTGAAATAATCACATCTCTACCTTTTGCAATAGTTGATAGAGTAATCATAGTTGCGGCAGCATTATTGTTTACTACCATACAACTCTCGGCTCCTGTTATATCACAAATAATTTTTTCTATGTGTTCTAACCTTAAACCTCTCTCACCTTTTTCGATATTATATTCAACATTGGCATAATTCCCTGCTACTAAATTTATCGCATCAATTGCACTTTTTGATAATATTGCCCTACCAAAATTGGTATGCAAAGTTGTCCCCGTTGCATTAATGACTTTTCTTAGAGTTTTATTTTTATTATTTTCAAGTAAGTTTTTTATATCATTAATTATATTTTTTTTATCTACCTTATATGACACTCCATTTAAAATATCATTTCGTATATTGTCAAGTACAACTCTAATTGCAGACACAACCACCGTATGTGGATAAACATTCTCCAATTCATTCACTTCTTTTTCCAATAAAATTTCATTTACTTGTGGAATACTTCTAAGTTTTTTATCAAAATTTTTTTCCATATTCACAAAAATAATTATTCTTAATAATTATATCTCCCTATATAATTTACAAAACACTATATAAAAAACGGAGACGATGGGAATCGAACCCATTTAGGAGTTATCCCCCTACATCGGTTTTGAAGACCGTGAGACGCACCAGCTATCCTTCTATCTCCAATAAATTAAAACTATTATAACACAATTTTTATTATAGGACAAATTAATTATAATGAAATATCTAAAAATCAAATAATTTATTTAAGACTTCCCATAGACCTTCACTATACAAGTTTTTTCAAAATAGAATTTTTAAAATAAATATTATTAGAAATTGACATAAAAAATAGTCCTTAAATCAGTGATTTTTAAAATACTAATTTTTGGACTATCTATATATTATTTCATTTTTTAATAAAAACTATAAATGAATTTTTGTTCCACTCTCGCCCTTTAATGCCATAGCTGCATTCTCCAAGCTTGCAATTATTGCTTCACCACCATTACTTGCAAAAGACATACAAGCTTTTACTTTTGGAAGCATTGAACCCGGGGCGAATTGACCTTCTTCACAATATTTTTCTGCTTCACTTATAGTCATTTCTTCTAAATTCTTTTGGTCAGGTTTTCCAAAATTAATAGAAACTCTATCAACAGCAGTCAAAATAATTAAAGTATCTGCTTTTATTAATTCTGCTAATTTTGCAGATGCAAAATCTTTATCTATAACTGCTGGTGTTCCAATCAACATCCCATTTTTTCTTATAACAGGAATTCCTCCACCACCAACCGTAATCACAATACTTCCATTATCTACCAAAGTATTTACCATATCTTTTTCTATTACATCTATAGGTTTTGGACTTGGCACAACCTGTCTATAACCTCTGCCAGAGTCTTCTATCATTGTATATCCTTTTTCTTTTGCAATTCTATCTGCTGTCTCTTTATCATAAAAAGCACCTATTGGTTTAGTTGGATTTTTAAATGCATCATCAAATTCATCAACCAAAACTTGAGTGACAATAGTCGCAACATTTTTTTTAATTTTTCTCTTTGATAATTCATTTCCTATACTATTTTGTAAATGGTAGCCAATATAACCTTGACTCATTGCACCACATTCTGGAAATGGCATATCTGATTTTATTGCCTTTGCTTCTGCTGCAGTAGACATACCAAGATTTATCATTCCAACTTGTGGTCCATTTCCATGTGCAATTATAACTTGATTACCTGCTTCTATCAAATCAACAATTGGAATTGCTGTATTTTTAACTAATTCTAATTGTTCATATGCAGTATTGCCAAGTGCATTTCCACCCAATGCTATTACAATTTTTCTTCCCATAATTTTCTCCTAATCTAAAAAATTTTTATAAAATCAAAATAATTTTTATATTATACATTTATTTTATTTTATTTTCAAGCAATAAATTTTTACACAGCATAAATACTTAAAAGTTTTCTAAGTTCCTCTTCCGTTCCTTTCATTGCATCAAGAGTTTTTGATAAGACTTCATCAAGTTCTAACTTCATATATTTCTCTGCACCATTTTTTATAACCTCTCTATCGCAACCTGCAGCAAATTTTTTATCTTTAAATTTCTTTTTTAAACTACTGAGTTCCATATCAGTACAGCTTTTACTTGGTCTCATTTTTATAGCAGCAAAAATAATACCTGTAAGTTCATCCACAGTATATAATATTTTTTCCATATCTTTACTTGGTTCTACACAAGAACTTATCCCATAAGCATGGCTTCTCACTGAATTTATAAAATCGTCATCATAACCTTCATTTTTCAATATCTCTATGCACTTTTTGCAATGTTCATTTGGAAACATCTCAAAATCAATATCATGCATAAGTCCCACTGTCTTCCAGTATTCAATTTCTTCTTCGCTTAATCCCATATCTTTTGCAAACCAACCAAGCACAAGCCCTACTGTTAAGCTATGCTCTATATGGAAATGCTCTTTATTATATTTTTTTAATACTTCTATTGATTCAATAAAATTTTTCATTTTTTACCTCTACTATATCTCATACACCCCATTTAATTCATTCTCTACATAGTCAGCAATATTATTTGCATGGTCTGCTATTCTCTCAAAATTTCCTATGGTGTCAAGATAAGCAATACCTGCGATAGTTTCGCTCTCTCCGTTTGAAATCCTTTTAGTCTGTATTTTTTTATCTCTCTCTTCTACATCATCAACTTGTTGTTCTATAAATCTTGCTTTTGTTATCAACTCTCTACTTTTTTCTTCTACACAGTGTATTGCATTTTCTACTGCATTTAGGACTAAGTTTGCGATATATTTTAATTCCTCTTTTGAATCTTTTGAAAAATCCACATCTTCTTTTAATAACTGCTCTGCATTTTCTGATATATTTTCACAATGGTCACCAATTCTTTCTATATCACTACACATACTTATCATTTGCTCAACTTCAAAATGTTCTTTATTGTCAAGTGATAAATTATTTATTTTTACTAAATAACTTGTGAGAACTCTATTTGTAATATTAATTTCTCTCTCATGAGATCTAACTGCTTCTATCAAATCTTCATCTCTCTTTTCACATATCAAATCAATTACTCTCTCCAAATTCTTTTTTGTGTATTTTGCAAAATATATTATCTCTTTCCTAACAGTTGATAGGGCAACTGATGGCTGTTCCAATATTCTCTCATCAAGTATACTATGTGTTTTTTCAGATAGTGATAACTTTTGTATATCATCACTATTATCTGGTATAACTCTTTTTGTAACAAAAACTATAAAATCAGTTATTGGATAGAGCATAATTGTATTTACCAAATTAAAACTTGTATGGAATATTGATATTTCAACACTTGATATCGGCATCATCAAAAATTCTTTTATATATCCAAAACTCACAAGCATTAATATTAAAAATATTATTGTTCCAAATAGATTAAATAATAAATGTAATAATGCTGTCCTTTTTGCATTTTTATTTGCATTTGTCGATGATAGTATTGCTGTAAAACAAGTTCCTATATTTTGCCCCATTGTGATATAAAAAGCAGCAACTCTTGTGACAGAACCATTTATTGCAAGCATCTGTAATATTGAGACTGATGCCGCAGAACTCTGTAAAAAAAATGTAACTAATGCACCAACTACTATGCCAAGTAATGGGTTAAGTCCAAATATCAAAAAAGCATCCTTAAATATAGGAAGTGAAGAATAAGGTGATACCCCTTCTTGCATATAGGATAATCCTATAAACAATAATCCTATCCCTATAAATATTGATGCTTTTGTTTTTCTCCTTGATTTTTTTGAAAAAATATTTATGAGAGCAGAAACTCCCAAAATCACTGGGGCAAAAAAAGTTGGGCTCAAAAATTTAATTGTACTTCCAAATTGAGATAAAGATACGAGCCAAGCAGTAAATGTAGTCCCTATATTTGCCCCCATTATGACACCAACTGCTTGATTTAAAGTCATAAGTTCTGCATTTACAAACCCCACAATCATTACAGTAGTAGCAGCAGAACTATTTATGAGGACAGTAAGTAGTGCTCCAAAAACTATTCCCATAAATTTATTAGAAGTTATAATTTTAATTATATTCTTTAATCTATTTCCTGCAAGGACTTGCATATTTTCACTCATTATATGCATCCCAAACAGGAACATTCCTATTCCACCTACAAATCTAAAAATATTTTGAATATCACTAATACCCATTTAAAACATACCTTATATTAATTTTTTTAAACTTTCAACTGCTTCATCTAATTCAGGAATATTTATATCTTCTACTCGACCACTATCTATTTTTTTCATATTTTCTTCTTTTATAGGTAATTTTGCTAAAACTTTGGTATTGTATTTATTTGCTATTTCTTCTATATTACTATTTCCAAAAATTCTAATTTGAGTTTTACAATTAGGACATTCTACATAAGACATATTTTCAATTAAGCCAAGTATTTCTATATCCATTTTTTTTGCCATATTGATAGATTTTTCTACAATCATATTTACCAAACTCTGTGGAGATGAAACTATTATTACTCCGTCTATAGGGAGCATTTGATAAGCGGTGAGAGGCACATCTCCTGTCCCTGGTGGCATATCTACAAATAAAAAATCCAAATCACCCCAGTTTACATCTGTATAAAATTGTTGTAAAACACCTGATAATAAGGAACCTCTATATATTATAGGATCATTTTCACTTGCCAATAAAAAATTTGATGATACTATTTTTACACCCAAGCTACTTATTTTGGGCTTCATAAGTTCTCCTTCAACTTCTATATTATTACTATTTATTCCAAAATCTCTTGGGATAGATGGCCCCAAAATATCAGCATCAAGAATTCCACATTTATATCCTTTTTTTTGTAAAGTGGATGCTAAAATCGATGTGACAAAAGATTTACCTACTCCACCTTTTCCACTTGATATTCCTATAATTTTTTTGATTTTTGTAGCTGTATTTGGAATTAATTTTTTTATCACATTTTCTCTACTTGAACAATTTGCACTGCAATTATCACAATTATGGCTACACTCTTCACTCATAATTTAATACTCCTTTCCATTATATAATTATTAATATAAAAATTTATTAAAAAAAATATCTATTGTTGTATATAGGGCTCCCAAAGGTTCGCCCCTACAAACACCTACGACTAACTCTACCATCTTGAAACGGGCTCGCGATGCTTCACCCCTACGGTTTATCTTTCACCCCTACATTAATTATACTTAAATTTGATATTTTTGTAAACATTTATTTATTAAATCGCAATTGATAAAATTAATTGTATATGTTAATATTTTATTAACTAACTTATTACTTTTGGAGGCATAAATTTATGCAACACAGTCTATCTCAATATAAAACTTTTTATGAAGTTGCAAAGGCAGAAAATGTATCAAAAGCTGCGAGAATCCTTATAATCTCACAACCTGCCGTGTCAAAATCTATCAAAAAACTCGAAGAGTCACTTGGTGTTAAATTATTTGACAGAACTTCTGTTAGATTAAATCTAACAAAAGAAGGAAAACTTCTATATGACTATTTAACAACTGCTTTTAATCAAATAAATGATGCCGAATTAAAATTAAAAACATTTAGCGAAATTAATTTCGGTCATCTAAGAATTGGGGCAACTGAAACTCTATGCAAACACTTACTTATGTCTTACATAAATATTTATACAAGAGAACATCCAAATATTAGACTTTCAATAGATACTATGCATGCCGCTAAGGCATATGAAAGACTTGATGAAAAAAAAATTGATTTATCACTTTTACACAAAAGAGATAATGCATCAAAAGATATAGTTTTTATTCCATTACTTGATATTCACTATTGTTTTGTGGCATCAAAAGAATATCTTAATTATTTTAACAAAGTATTTCCAAATAAACCTGATTACTTTGCCTATGGTAACCTTTTACTCCTTAACAAAAAAAATTCAATGAGAGAGACAATTGATAAAATATTTGAAAAAAACAACATTATCCCAAGACAAATACTTGAAATGAATAATCTAGAACTCTTAATAGATTTGGCAAAAAATAATGTTGGAATTGCGGCAGTTGTAAAAGAATTTGTAAAAGAAGATTTAGAAAATAAAACATTGATTGAGATACCTATTAATTTAAAAATTCCAAAACACAGTGTGGGATTTGCCTACAATAAAACTAATATTACAAAAGAATTAAATGATTTTTTATCTACATTAAAAATGTCTAAGAGTTAAAATCTTAGACATTTTTTTAAAATTGTCTTATTTTATCATTAGTATCATCATTCGTTTTTATTATCTCTATAATTTTTACTTTATAAGTACTTCCATTTTCTAAAATGACTGTGCTTATGTCATTTTCCTTTTTACCCACAAGTGCCTTGCCAAGAGGGGACTCAATACTTATTTTATTATTTATTGAATCAGCCCTTATAGAAGTTACGATTTTATAAACCGACTCATCCCAATTTTCTTCCTCCCTATCATCCATCACAAATTTAACTCTCACACTATTATTGAGACTTACCCCACCATTATCTCTATCATCTATTATTTTTGCATTTTTTAGCATCTTTTCTAAATACTCAATTCTACTATTATTTTCCCTATTAAATTTTTTTGCAGCATAATACTCAAAATTTTCTGATAAATCTCCATGTGCTCTCGCAGTTTTTACATCTTCAAGAGCTTTCTTTCTAACTTCCAACTTTCTATATTTTATTTCTTCTTCAATTTTTTTTACATCAGACTGAGTTAACATCTCATTTTTCATAACCAGTAATACCTCTAATTTTCATTATAAATTCATTATTATTTTTAGTATCCGAAAATGTGTCAAGAATTTTTTCTATAGAATCTTCTCTATTTTTATCACTCACAATTTTGTGAATTGCATTTGCTACAAATAACTCTTCATTACTAAGTAGCAAATCATCTCTTCTCGTTCCACTCTTTTGAATATCTATGGCAGGGAATACTCTTCTCTCTTGTAATTTTCTATTTAGCACAAGCTCCATATTCCCTGTCCCCTTAAACTCTTCGTATATAACATCATCCATTTTTGAACCAGTCTCTATAAGTGCCGTTGCAAGGATTGTAAGAGAGCCTCCCTCTTTTATATTTCTCGCTGCTCCAAAAAATTTTTTTGGCATATGTAGAGAATTTGGGTCTAATCCACCTGATAAAGTTCTCCCGCTTGCTGGCACATATAGATTATATGCTCTCGTTAATCTCGTAATTGAATCAAGGAGAATTACTACATCTTCTTTTTGTTCCACAAGTCTTTTTGCTCTCTCTATAACCATTTCAGAAACTCTCTTGTGTCTCTCTGGCTGTTCATCAAAAGTCGAATAAATTATCTCTACATTTTTACCAATCACACTTTCCTTCATATCTGTCACTTCTTCTGGTCTCTCATCAATTAACAAAACTATCAAATGCATATTTTTATTATACTTTAAAATTGATTTTGCTATCATTTTTAAAAGTGTAGTCTTCCCTGCCTTTGGTGGTGATACTATAAGACCCCTCTGTCCCTTTCCTATAGGTGATAAAATATCTATAACCCTTATAGCCATATCACTCTTTTCATCATTTTCCAATAATTTTATTTTCTGATTTGGATATATAGGAGTTAGTTTTTCAAATCTCGGGCGATTAATTATGTCATTAACTGAATTATTATTTACCAATAAAACTTGTGTAAGTGCAGGGAATTTATCTGTCTCGGATATTTGTTTTTTATATCCTCTTATCATATCTCCTGTCTTTAAATTGTATTTTCTTATTTGATGTATTGATACAAATACATCATTACTTCCAGACAAAAAATTTTCACTTCTCAAAAAACCATACTTTGCATCATCCATAATTTCCAATATGCCTTCGTAAACTTCTTCTTCGTTCTCACCTTTTTCACTTTCATGAACTTCCATAAGCATATCTATTATTTCACTTTTTACTTTTCCTGATATTTTTAGTTTTTTTAGCTTTGCTAATTTTTTTAATTCATCAAGCCCCAATGCTTCAAGTTTCTCTCGCATAATGCCTCCCTTTACATTTAATAAGTGTTTTGTTATAATTTATAAAATGAGAAAAGAAATTAATAAACAACAACCAAACATCACAATTACTGAAGTCATTGCAAGATTCTTTTTGGGATTTCTTTTCCCTTACATTGCTATAAATGGATTAATACTTTTTTTATTTGTATCATCACCAGAGATAGTAATTAAAGACCAAAATGATAATAAGCATATAAATTCAACTATATTATTCACTATAAATAGCACTCTTCCAATAATAAGTGTTAATATAACTGAAAATGAAACAAATATACCATATACAAAAAATGGAAATGATTACTCTTTTACAATTAATGAAAATGGCTCATATCTAATCTCTGCCACATCAATAAATCAAATGACCACAACTACCTTTGCTACAGTTGAAACAATTGATGATACAGTGCCATATATAGATTTGTCAACAGTTGCTTTTTCATCAAACATTTTATCTTTTAATATTAATGACAATGAATCTGGTATAAATTATGAAAATATTTACGGCACAACAACAGAAAATAAGAAAATAGAACCATCATATATTGATAGGTCAACAGGGACAATTCAATTCAAATTGGAAAGTTATGATGGTTTCATAATTCACATAGAAGATTTAAAAGGTAATTATGTAGAAAATGAATTTTAATCAACAACTTTTGGTCCAGCATTTTTAATATCCATAGACATATGTGGATATTTTTTATTGAAATTATCTATAAACATCTGTGCCAATCTATTTGCAGCAATTTTATATTCATTTTTATCTTTCCAAGTGTTTTCAGGATTTAAAATGTTATCTGGAACATTTTCTATATTCGTAGGAATATCTACATTAAATCTATCATTATGGATAAAATTTGCACTCTCTATTGCACCATTTAAAATAGCAGTGACCATTGCTCTCGTCCATTTAAGTTTTATTCTCTCCCCAACTCCATAGCTACCACCACTCCAACCAGTATTTACCAAATAGACTTTTGTTTTATATTTATCAAGCTTATCTCCAAGCATTTTTGCATACTTTTCAGGATATAGAGGCATAAATGGTTCACCAAATAAGGTAGAAAATGTAGGTTGTGGTTCTGTCACACCTCTCTCTGTTCCTGCAAGTTTTGAAGTAAAACCTGTAACAAAATGATACATAGCAGTTTCTCTATTTAATTTTGAAACTGGTGGCAAAACTCCAAATGCATCTGCTGTCAAAAATATTATTACCTTTGGTATACCACCAACACCTGGTATCTGCGAATTTGAAATATACTCAACTGGATAACCAACTCTTGTATTTTCAGTTATACTACTATCAAAAAAATCAGGTTCTCTATTTTTTATATTAATAATTACATTTTCAAGTATCGCACCAAATCTTATTGCTCTAAAAATTTCTGGCTCATTTTCCTCTTTTAAATCTATACATTTTGCATAACAACCACCCTCAATATTAAATATTCCTGTGTCTGCAAATCCATGTTCATCATCACCTATTAATTTTCTATTTGGGTCTGCTGAGAGAGTAGTTTTTCCTGTGCCAGATAGTCCAAAAAATATAGCAGTCTCTCTTGTCTTCTCATCCATATTTGCAGAACAATGCATAGGTAGGACATCATTTTCAATAGGCAAAACATAATTCATAATACTAAATACTGTTTTCTTTATCTCCCCACTGTATGCACTACCTGCTATGATAGCCTCTTTTTTTTCATAATCAATAATTATTGCAGCTTCAGAATTTATACCAAGTTTTTTGTAATTACACTTATATGATGGAACTACCAAAATTTCCCAATCAGGTTCATTATAATTTTTTAATTCATCATCAGTTGGTCTAATTAATAATTGATGAATAAATAAATTTTGAGAAGGCATTTCATTTATTATTCTAATTTTCTTTTGATACTTTTTCTCTGCTCCTGCAAAGCCATCAAATATATAAACATTTTTATTTTTTAAAAATTTACACATTTCTTTTTTTATTAATTCAAATTTCTCTCTTGATATCGGTTTATTCACATCTCCCCAAGAAATATTATTATGAACTAATTTTGTATCAACTATGTATTTATCCTTAGGAGATCTCCCTGTGTATTTACCTGTTTTTACAGCAAGAGCCCCAGTGCTTGTGAGTATCCCCTCTCCTTTAATAAGTGCATCCTCTACAAGTCTTGGCACTGATAAATTTCTATATATATTTTTTGCTTTTATATTATTTAATATTCTCATAATCATCACCCTACGAAACTTTTGCTATTGCTTTTCCTGTGTCATCAATTGTATATACTCCAACTGCTGTTGTTATATTTTTTGTAGTTCCTGCATCAGCTTTAGCGAGTGAACCATCTGCCTGCAAATAAAAAGCACCTGTTGTAGTATTTACCCAAGTATTTCTCTTTAACTCTCCTGTATTTGAATCAAAATAATATCTTTTGCCATTTGTAAAATCTCTCCATCCAGTTATCATATATCCATTTGCATCTACACAATACCTTTTATCTGCTATATCTAACCACTCATTTACTGCCCTACTACCATTTGCTTTTATATAATACCAACCAGTTGCATCTTTTTGCCAACTTCCACCTGCTGCATTTGCACTCGCACTTGTATTATTAGTGTTTGTGTTAGTATTAGTATTAGTCGTTTGTGTATTAGCAATATTTGTTCCTTGCCCAAATACAGTGCCAGTATTTGCTTGACCCCTTGCTACAGCTTCTTGAAAAACTGTTTTTGCAAAATTAAATAATTTTTTTGTATCAGAAAATTGTGTCCCATTGGCATGCAAAACTACACCTATAAATTTTACATTATTGTATACAAACACACTTGCAATAGTATAGAGAGCCTTGCTTGTGTATCCCATACGGCTTGCCACAACTCCTTGATAGTAATTTGAACTTCCATCTGCTATAATTGTGTTTTTTGAATAAAGTGTTAAAGACTTTCTATGTGCTGTTGCTGGAAGTGTATATTTAGTAAGTGTCAAGAACTGTGCGAGATTGGCATTATTCGTAACTTTATCCATTATAATAGCCATATCAAGAACAGTAGTCACTTGTGAATCATTATTTAATCCAGTAGGATTTACAAGATTTGTATTGTTGCAGCCAAAACTTTTAACTGTTTGATTCATAAGAGTCACAAAATTTTCTATAGAACCAGATACATTTTCTGCTACTGCATTTGCAACATCACAACAAGATTTTGTAAACATTGCACCTATTGCATCTTTTACTGATATAGTGTCCCCAGCCCTAAGTCCTGCAGTTGATGCACCACTCTCAAGATTATTTACAGCTCTCGCACTAACTAACAATCTATCTTCAAGTCCTTTACTATTTATAAGTAAATAAGCTGTCACTAAATTCACAAGTGAAGCAGGTGCTTGAAGAGTTAGACCATTTTTATGAAAATAAATTTCTCTATTTGTTGCATTTACAAGTATTGCACTCGGTGCAGATATGCTTGGTTTAGCTGCAGTAAAAACATCATTAAGTGTATAAGCTATGGCTTGATTTGCATTAGATACACCACTACTTACCACTTGCTGCTGTGTTTGCTGTGTTTGCTGTGTTTGTTGTGATTGTCCTGTCTGCTGTGTACTTGTAACAGGATACTGTCTCCCAGTCACTCCACCAACTGTTGTTACCGTTCCCCCAGCAGTAGGATTTGTCGCCCCAGTAGTTGTGTTGTTTTGATTAGGTCCATATGTATTATTATTGTTATTATTTGCAGTATATTCAGAACTTGGTGAATATAAATCCCTCGTAGTTGGTGCAGAATAAGATACCCCCTCTCCTGGAGTATTAGGATTTCCATTACCTATAATTTTTGAAGTATTAGAAGCAAGAAATACATCATTTGCTTTTGGTGAAGCAACATTTTGAACTGTTGGCCCTACATAATTACTTGATGTCACATTAGGCTTTGTTGAATATGTATTATTATTTGTATTTACAGTCGCCCACCCAGAAAGCACAGTTCCATTTGATGGCACAGCAGCAGGTCCATTATAAATATTATTTTGTGTACCAACCATAACAGATGAGCCCACTACACCATTATTTACTGTCCCACCATTATTTGGAGCACTTGACAAAACAACTGTATCTGCATATAAAATATTATTAAAACAAAGTACAAAAATAATTGTTAAAGATATTATTTTATTTTTCAACTTTGTCACCTCCCTTTTTTTCACTTATCCTCGCACTTTTTATCTCTTTTATGCCAGTAATTTTTGTAAATATTTCCATAAACTCTTTTCCAGTTATTGTCTCTTTTTCTATTAAATAATCAGAAATTTCATCCAATGCTTTTCTATATTTTTTTAATAATTGTTTTGAAATTTTATATGCATTATCAAGCATAAGTTTTACTTCTTCATCTACTGCTGTCGCTGTATCATCCCCACACTCCATTGATAGTCCATTATTTAGATACATACTCTCCCTTGTTGCTAGTCCCATTAGACCAAATTTTTTACTCATACCATATTGAGTCACCATACTTCTCGCAAGTTTTGTTGCCTGCTCTATATCCTTTGCCGCACCAGTAGTCACTGTATCAAAAACAATTTCTTCTGCTGCTCTACCTGCAAGTGAAATAACTAATTGCTCTTCTAATTCTTTTTTTGTATTTAAAAACTTTTCTTCTTCGGGACTTTGCAATACATACCCAAGTGCTCCTGATGTCCTTGGCACTATTGTTATTTTTTGAACTGGTTCAGTATGTTTTTGAAGTGCAGATGCAAGTGCATGCCCTACTTCGTGATATGAAACTATCCTTCTCTCTTCTTTTGATAAAATTCTATCTTTTTTCTCTTTTCCAACAAATACCAATTCAACTGCATTTTTTAAATCATCTTGTGTAACCTTTTCTCTCTTTTCTTTTGCGGCAGTTATCGCAGCCTCGTTAATCATATTTGCTAGATCAGCACCAACTGCTCCTGATGTAAGTAATGCAATCTCTTCAAAATCTACACTACTATCCATTTTAACATCTTTTGAGTGAACTTTCAAAATATTAACTCTTCCCTTTAAATCAGGTTTTTCTACTATTATTCTTCTATCAAATCTTCCTGGCCTAAGCAAAGCCTGATCCAAAATTTCTGGTCTATTTGTTGCTGCCATTACCATTATACCATTATTAATTTCAAATCCATCCATTTCAGACAAGAGTTGATTTAGAGTTTGTTCTCTCTCACTATCAGCACCACCTCTACTATCTCTCGCCTTTCCCAGTGCATCTATCTCATCTATAAATACTATACAAGGTGCTGATGCCTTTGCCTGTTTAAATAAATCTCTAACTCTCGATGCACCCACACCTACAAACATTTCTACAAAATCACTTCCTGACATAGAAAAAAATGGAACTTTTGCTTCCCCTGCAACGGCTTTAGCAAGTAAAGTTTTTCCTGTTCCTGGAGGTCCTACAAGAAGTGCACCCTTTGGTAATTTTGCTCCTACAACTGTATACTTTGATGGGTTGTGCAAAAAATCTACAATCTCAACTAGACTCTCTTTTGCTTCATCTTCCCCTGCCACATCATCAAAAGTTACACCTGTCTCTTTTTGCATATATCTTTTTGCATTACTTCTTCCTACTCCCATTATCCCGCCACTCATATTTGTAAATCTTCTTGATATAATACTCAAAAGGAAAAATATAAATGCAAAAGGAAGAACTACTCCAAACAATATCTCCCTTATTATACTTGCTCTCTTTCCTATAATTGTGATACCACCTTTTTCAACCAATCTCTTTACGAGTTCGGTATCTTCCTCAACTTTTACTACTATATAAACTTTATCACGATTCAAAAGTAAATTGCCAATATTTGTTTCTGCAAGCTCAGTTTTATTTTCATTTTTTTCATAAGCCCTGATTTCATCGCCAATTTCAACTTTATATATTGAACCATCATTTATTTTTTCCAAAAACTCATTATATGCTATCTCATAACTATCACTCGTTTGTGTCATCCCCCCTTGAAATAACATAGACCACACAAAATAAGAAAAAGTCAATGCTATAAGAATTCCAAGTATAGTTTGAGTTATATTATTTTGATTTTGGTTTTTATTCTTATTATTATTTTCCATATAAACCTCATTAATATACTATATAATTATACCACTTTTTTATATTTTATATTATATTTTAATATAAATCAAGTATTATAACAAGGCGATAAAATCAAGCTTTTGTAAGTAAAATATTAAAAAAATAACCTTTATTAATAATTCTTTATTAAAACTTTATATTAGTACTTTCCACATTATCTTGCCCAAGTTTGCTATTTTTACTTAGTAATCCTCTGTATTTAATCACAACCACTCTCTCAAATTAACAATATTAATACCATCAATATTCCCAAGTCCATAATCATCAAGTGTTAAAATAGTTTTTTTATAATTATCTTTTATTGCCTTCAATGAATTAATTTCTCTTTGTTTTGTTTTTTCATCATATAATGAAGTTGTTACTTGATAATATTCAATTTCATTTTCTTTTTTTACGACAAAATCAACTTCTAAATTATTTACTTTACCTACATTTACAATATTTCCTCTTCTCAGTAGTTCAAGATAAACTATATTTTCAATATTATACCCAATATTTGTATTGTTTTTTATTGAAGAAACTTTTTTAAAACCTAAATCAACTAAATAATATTTTGACAGAGTTTTTAAATTTTGTTTTCCCAAAATATTATATCTACTACACTCATATATTAAATAGCACTCCTTCATATATCTAATATATTTTTCTACTGTATTATATGATACCTTTTTACCATAAGAATTTAAAGTATTGGCAATAGAATTCGGAGATACTATATTTGAATTATTATCAATAATAAAATTTAAAATATTTTCAAATGTTGCTAAATCTATATCATTGTGTCTTTTTATTATATCATTATTTAAAATTGTATTATATAACCCCATTATATATTCATATTTCATATCATCCGTTTCAAGATTTAGCAAATAAGGTAAACCACCATTGTTTAAATATTCATTAAATAACTCTATACTATCATTTTTTTTATCAATATACTCTTTGTATGATAATGGTAGCATTTTAATCTCAACATATCGTCCTGTAAGTAAAGTTGCAAGTTCACTAGATAATAAATCAGCATTTGAACCTGTAATATATATATCAACATTCTTTTTTACATATAAACTATCAATTATTATTTGAAATTCTTTTACTTTTTGTATTTCATCTAAAAATACATAAGTATATAAATTTTTATTTGTTTTAATTTTATCAACAATATATTTATATAATTTATCTTTATCTAAAAATTCTTCATTTTCTTTTTCTTCAAAATTTATTTTTATTATTTGACTATCACTTATTCCATTATTTTTTAAAAAATCTATAAATTGACTCATCAAAATAGACTTCCCAGATCTTCTTAGTCCTGTAATTACTTTAATTAAATCTTTTTCTTTAAAATTATTCAGTTTTTTTAAATATGTTGCACGTTTTATCATTTGTGCTTATTATACACAATATTTGCACAGTAGTCAAGTTTTTTGATGTTAGTGAAAAAAAATATATTTTTTTATTTTTTTTTCACAATAGTAGAAAAGCTTAGTATTTGTTGTCCTTATCTTTTTTTTTCTACAAAATCCTAAAAGAAATAGGATTTGACGAATAACAAAAACAAACATTAAGGGATACTTCACTAATTACTGTTTTTAGAGATAACACAGAAGACAAATGTATTTGTTGTAAAGAAAAATATGACATACTAGATAGAAGTTTTATAAACAAAAAAAAATCTCCAATTCATTGGAGATTTTTTTACAAGCATTTTAATCATTTTATTTTTTTTCAATTGTTTTGTTAGGTCTTTTTCTTGCAAGCCCATCTTTTTTTACTATTTTAGCAACATTTGACCCATCATCTGCAAGCACAATCATAATATAGTCTCCTACAGAAAAATCAGAATAAGTTAACTCCTTGCTCTTTTCATTATTATTATTGTTATTTGTATCAATTATTTTTTTGCTACCCATAAATTTTGCTTTTGATATATTAATTCTTTTGCTTTCCCCTGTCAAAGTAAACATATTATCTTTACTTCTCTTTTCTCCATTTTCTATTCCATCTTTAATCTCTCTATTTTCTTTGTTTTCTACTTCTTTTTTAACATCAAATTTTTCTTTATTTTCTGTTTCATTTTTGATATCATTTTTTTCTCTTTTATTTGGCAAAGCGACATCAATAGTCACATAATTTGAATTTATAGCTGTTATTTTACCTACTACTTGATTTTCAATTTTTTGTTTATTTTCTTTTGTCTCCTCTGCAAATACTGTAGCAGCACCAAATGTTGATAACACCATAATGAATAAAACTGATAAAATTTTCTTTTTCATAATATTATATCTCCTTTCATTTTACGATACTATATATTTACCATTACCAATGATATTATTATGATATACATTAAATATGTTTAACTTGTGTATTTTTTTGGTATATTGTATAAATTTTTTTATCTCCCATGACAATTTTTATACTTTTTCCCACTTCCACAAGGGCAAGGGTCATTTGGATAAACTTTTTTCTCTGTATTTACAAAAGTTGCCTTACTTTCTTCACCCCTATTAGTTGCAGTTGGTTTTGCTATTTCTTTTCTCTCTATTTTTTCTGCTACCTGTAAATGGAATAAAATTTTAACTGTATCTTCTTTTATAGCATACACAAGCGAATCAAACATTTCATATGCAGACAATTTATATTCAGTCAATGGATCTTTTTGCCCATATGCTTGAAGTCCAATTCCCTGTCTCAGCACATCCATATCATCAATATGATTCATCCATTTGGTATCAATTACTCTAAGTAATATTACTCTCTCTGCCTCTCTTGCAGCATCTTCTGTGTCAAACTGTTTAATTTTATTTTCATATAAATCAATAGATTTTTCATATAAATAATCTATTAATTCTTCCCTTTTTAATTCTTTTACATCATCATAGTTTATAGAAAGCCTTGCAATTACTGGCTCTAACTCAGCCAAAATTATATTTAAATCATTATTTGAAAAATTTTCTACATAATTAGGATTAACTTTTGAAGTCACAACTTCTTTTATCATTTTTTGTATTAATTTATAAAGATTTTCCCCATTTAATACTTTATTTCTCTCTTCATAAATTACTTCTCTTTGTTCGTTATTTATATCATCATATTTTAAAAGTTGTTCTCTTATACCATAATTACTATCTTCTATTCTCTTTTGTGCTTTTTCTATAGCATTGCTAAGCATTTTATGTTCAATAGGTTGCCCATCTTCTACACCTATCGAATTAAATAAATTTATCAAATTATCAGAACCAAATAATCTCATCAAATCATCTTCAAGGGATATATAAAATCTTGACTCCCCTGGGTCTCCCTGTCTACCACTTCTACCTCTTAACTGATTATCTATTCTTCTTGCTTCGTGTCTCTCTGTTCCTATTATCTTTAAACCACCAAGAGTTTTTGCTTCATCTGACAAT
This sequence comes from uncultured Lachnospiraceae bacterium, assembly GCA_946403075.1. Classification (GTDB taxonomy): domain Bacteria; phylum Bacillota; class Clostridia; order Lachnospirales; family Lachnospiraceae; genus UBA3633. The sequence goes on from CAMIYN010000022.1 coordinate 29,201, forward strand.
TTTATATCCGTTCCTCTACCAGCCATATTAGTAGCAATGGTGACCATTCCCTTTTGTCCTGCATCCTTTACTATCTCTGCTTCTCTCTCATGTTGTTTTGCATTTAATACATTATGAACCACACCATTTTTCTTTAACACATTTGATAACATCTCAGATGTATCAATATTTATAGTTCCCACTAAAACTGGTTGCCCCTTTTTATGACACTCTATTATATCATTTACTACTGCATTAAATTTTTCTCTTTTTGTTTTATAAACCAAATCATTTTTATCAATTCTCTTTACTGGAACATTTGTAGGTATTACTATTACATCCATACCATAAATATTTCTAAATTCTTTTTCCTCTGTCTGTGCCGTTCCTGTCATCCCTGCTTTTTTTATATATTTATTAAAGAAATTTTGAAATGTAATAGTGGCGAGAGTTTTTGACTCTCTTTTTATTTTTACATGTTCTTTCGCTTCTATTGCTTGATGAAGTCCATCACTATATCTCCTACCTGGCATTAATCTCCCTGTGAACTCATCTACTATCACTACTTCATTATCTTTTATAATATAATCTTTATCTCTATGCATTAAATTATGTGCTCTTAATGCAAGTATTACATTGTGCTGAATATCAATATTATCAGGGCTTGATAAATTATCTATATTAAAAAATTTTTCAACTTTTCTCACACCCTCTTCTGTAAGGGAAACATTTTTTTCTTTTTCATTAACTATATAATCCCCATCCTCTTCGTTTTTTTCACCCATTATTATATCCATCTTACTGAGTTCTGGTTTGAATGTTCCCCTAACTAGTTGCCCTGCCAAAACATCTGAGGCTTCATATAGTTTTGTCGATTTATCAGATTGACCTGAAATTATGAGAGGAGTTCTCGCTTCATCAATTAAAACAGAGTCAACTTCATCAATTATACAATAATTTAATCCTCTCAAAACTTGTTGTTTTTTAAATATTGCCATATTGTCTCTCAAATAATCAAAACCTAATTCATTATTTGTCACATATGTAATATCAGAATTATAAGCTTCTTGTCTTTCTACTGGGTCTAAACTATTTAACACAACAGAGCAACTCTGCCCCAAAAATCTATGCACTTCACCCATCCATTCACAGTCTCTTTTTGCCAAATATTCATTTACTGTGACTATATGAACTCCTTTTCCAAGTAGAGACATTAAATATGCAGGGCAGGTAGACACCAAAGTTTTTCCTTCACCAGTTTTCATTTCAGCAATTCTTCCGTGATACAAAACTATCCCACCTATTAACTGAACAGGATAATGTTCTAAACCTATTACCCTCCTACTTGCCTCTCTCACAGTTGCAAAAGCATCAGGTAAAATATCATCTAAACTATCCCCTCTATCAAGTCTATTTTTAAACTCTATTGTTTTATGTTTTAATTCATCATCTGTTAAATTTATATACTCATCTCTCAATTTTAAAATCTTATCTACCGTAGGCATTATTAATTTTAATTCATGCTCTGAGTGAGTCCCAAAAATTTTTTCTAAAAAACTCATACTATATCCTTTACTTATTAGAATTTAAATAATCTTTTTTAAATTTTTCTATACCGATATCAGTTAGTGGATGAGACATTAATTGCATCAAAACTTTATAAGGTATAGTCGCAATATCTGCACCAAGCATTGCACAATCCACTACATGGAGAGGATTTCTAATTGATGCAGCTATTATTTCAGTTTTAAAATCATAATTTCTAAAAATTGTTGCTATCTCTTCTATTAATTCCATCCCCCTTGTAGATATATCATCAAGTCTACCGATAAATGGTGATACATATGTAGCTCCTGCTTTTGCAGCAATTAATGCTTGAGTTGCCGTGAAAATCAATGTCACATTTGTTTTTATATTTTTTTTAGATAAAACATTTATTGCTTTTATACCATCAGGAGTCATCGGTATTTTTACTACCATATTTTTATTTATTTTACTTATTTCTTCTGCCTCTTTTATAATATCATCACAATTTGTTGTAGTAGCCTTTATCTCTCCACTAATTGGACCATCTACTATTTTAACTATTTCATTTATTACATCTTCAAATTTTCTACCTGATTTTGCAATTAAACTTGGGTTGGTTGTTACTCCATCTATTATCCCAAATTCGACTGCATTTTTAATTTCTTCAACTTCTGCTGTGTCTATAAAAAACTTCATAATCTATCTCCTTTTATTTATTTCCTAAAACATTTCTTATACTAACTGGATTTCTATAATTCCAAGTGCTAATCCTTATTCCTGACCTCGTACTTGCGGCATGGACTATTTGATTATTACCAATATATATAGCCACGTGGTCAATTATCCCCTCACTATTTTGATAGAAAACTAAATCTCCAATTTTTTTATTTGCAGATTTCACTGCTACACCTTTTTTTGCTTGTTCTTTTGATACTCTTGGGAGTGTTACCCCAAAATTTTTATAAACTTGTTGCACAAAACCAGAACAATCAACACCAGTAGAAAGAGAATTTCCACCCCACACATACTTCCCACCAATATATTTTATAGCGAAATTTTTAATCTTATCTCTAATGCTTGTCCCAGATGAAGCAGCTGCTGCAGTAAATTTGATAGCTTGTTCCAGTGCATACCTAACTTCTACATAATTATTACTTGTAGAGATATAACCTTTATTACTTCCTCTACTATTATCTCCACCATCTATCTCTATTTGAACCCAACCATCAAGCTGTTCTGTCACTATATAGGTTTCTTCTTTTGTGACATTAGTCCAAGAAGTTGAAGAGGTAGTAGGTTTTGCTCTTACTTTCAATGCTGCAATTTTTATTATCGCTCGTAAATCTGCATACTCTACTGCCAAGTTTTCTGCTTTTTTGCCAGTGGCCAAGTATTGCTTTGCAACATAACCTGTGACAAGTCCTGATTTAATTTTATAAAAATCTCCACTACTACCAAGTATCTCACAACCTGCCTTCCCTGGGAGTTTTCCTATGATTTGTGCGGTACTCTTTGCAGATTTTCTCACATTTATATAATCTTTTGCAGTTGAAACTCCTATATTATCATAATAATTTATTACATCGCTTTTCAAATCCTGTGTCCTTGCTTCGTTTAAACATAATCTAACAGATACATAATTTGGATTTGCATTGATATACCCTTCACTAAAATCTTCATTATTATCAATCTCAACTTTTACCCACTCGCCAATTCTATCAAGTAATGTATATCTCTCTCCCTTATAGGTAGTCCCTATTTCTGTATCACCATCAGTAGTAGGTTTTGACCTAATTCTCAATTTATCAACCAACACTATTGCCCTTGTCTTTATGGTATCCTTTGCAATATTTTTTGCATCATCCCCAACAACGAGATACTTATTTGATATATAGCCTGTCATACCACCAGATACTACTTTTGCATAACTTTGATTTTTAGAATCAGAAAATTCTAAAATATCGCAAGCAGCTCCATTACTCATAAGTCCAATTATGCTTCTTGTATTTTTTTCATTTGGCTCATTTCTAAAATTTATATATCCATCACATTTAACTATACCCAAATTCTTATATGAATTAATAACACTATCTATATTATTATTTGATAAAATATTTACATAGTAGTCAACTTGTTGCAAATAATACTCATCACTATTTTTATTTTGAATACTAACACTTTTTTTGTTTCTGCTTTTTGATAACAAATTTACATACAAAATATTAATAATTATTATAGCAAAAATTAATGCAATCAAAAAAACAAAAAATTTTTTTATTACTACCCAAAACAAATTTTTCTTTTTTGCTCGGTATTTTTTATTATGTCTATTTTTAAAATGAGTCCACTCATCTATTTCTCTGTCAAAATTATTGTATTCCATTATTATACTCTTTTATCTCCAATATAAAAAATTGCAACTGTCCCTCTCCCAGTATGAGAGCCGATTACTGTTCCTATATCATATATCTGTTTTTCACTACAATTTACTTTTTTATACTTATCTAAAATAGTATCTAGCATATCTTTTGCCAAATTTTCGCAATCAGAATTAGAAATACATATTTCACCTTCATAATCAAATCCATTTATAATATTAGTCTTCATCATATCAAGAACTGCATTTTTTACATTATTCATACCTCTTGCTTTTTCTACTGCTTCAAGTTTTCCATCTTTTGTTACATGCAAAATTGGTATAATATTAATTAATTTTCCAATTGCATACGAAGTTTTTGAAATCCTACCACCTTTTAAAAATTGTGACAAATCTGATGTGAAAAATATATGATTTACATTATGTCTCATTTCCATTAAATCATTAAAGTTTTCATCAATATTTTTATTTTCATTTTTTAATTTATTTGCAATCTTTACAAGCATCCCATACCCAGTTGATGCAGAAAGAGAGTCTATTACCAAAACTTTTGCATTTTTATATTTCTCTTCCATCAAATCTTTTGCTATGAGGGCACTATTATATGCCCCTGAGATTCCAGATGACAATTCTATATGCAAGACATCTATATCATTTTTTAAAAATTCTTCCCAAACCTCTATATAGTCATCAGGAGATGGCTGAGATGTTTTTACATTGGAAAGTTTCACTTTATCAAAAAAATCTTTTATTCCTATATTAGAATAAAAACTATCAACATACTTCTCATCATCAATGTAATAATAAAAATGTATTACACTATTTTTATTTGATTCCAAATATTCTCTATCCAAATCACAAGTTGTCGAACAAGAAATAATATAATTATTCATAATCTACTCCTCTTTTTTTATATCTGCTCCCAATTCTTTTAATTTATTTTCAAAATCTTCATATCCTCTTTCAATATATTCAATATTTGCTATTTTAGAAGTTCCTTTTGCAGATAGTGCTGATAAAACGAGGGCAGCTCCTGCTCTCAAATCTGTTGCAGTCATATTTGAACCATTTAATTTTTCGACTCCCACAATATTTAGAGTATTAGAATTAATTTCTATTACTGCACCCATTTTTTTTATTTCATTTACATATTTAAACCTATTATCAAATATCGACTCAACTATCACACTGTCGCCTTTTGCAATCGACAGAGTGCAAGAAATCTGAGGTTGCAAATCAGTAGGAAAACCAGGATATGGCATAGTCTTTATGCTTGTTGCGAACTGTTTTTCATTTCCAATTACTCTAACAGCCTCATCATATACTATAACATTATTACCCATATCAAGTAGTTTTGCAATTATTGACTCCAAATGTTTTGGGATGACATTTTTTACTGTTATATCTCCTGCTGTTATTGCAGAAAGTATCATATAAGTTCCTGCTTCAATCTGGTCTGGAATTATAGAATAATTAGTTGAATGTAAACTCTTAACCCCTTTTATTTTAATTATATCTGTTCCAGCACCTTTTATATTTGCACCCATTGAATTTAGGAAATTTGCCACATCCACCACATGCGGCTCTTTTGCCACATTCTCTATAGTAGTTATCCCCTGACTCAAACAGGCAGCAAGCATAATATTTATGGTTGCTCCAACTGAAACTACATCAAGATAAATATTTGAACCTATCAATTCATCAGCTTGAGTTATAATAAAATCATCTTCGATATAAGCATTGGCCTTTAATGAATTAAAACCCTTTAAATGCAAATCAATAGGTCTTGCTCCAATATCACAACCACCAGGGAGTCTTACTTTTGCACTCTTACATTTCCCAAGCAATGCCCCTACAAAATAATAACCAGCTCTTATATTTCTAAGTTTCATATCATCTACTACTGTAGTTTTCATATTTTTAGAATTAATAATAACTGTATTTCTATCAACTCTACTCACAGAAACTCCAAGCCCCATTATAACTTCAAGCATTATGTTGATATCTCTAACATCTGGTATATTTTCAATAGTGACATCTTCATCAGTCAATAGAGCAGCTGCCAAAATTCCCAGTGCAGCATTTTTTGCACCAGAGATTTTAACCTCTCCATTAAGTTTTTTATTTCCATTAATTATATACGAACTCATATCATTTTATTATAGCATATATTATATTATTCGTGAAGTGTAATAATATATTGAAAAATTTAAGAATTTTTTGCGAACTCACAACCACAATAGTCTTGCCTATAAAGATTATATTCTTTTGATAATTTTATAGATTCCAAATACCCATTAGATTTCTTAAAATCATTTATTAAATACTCTATTTTATCACTATTTTCAATACTTTTTGCAATTTCATACAATATATATGGATTTTTATGTGGCGAAACTGATAAAGTAGAACAAAAATAATTTTTATATTTAGTTAAATCATTATTTTCTATATAT
>CAMIYN010000023.1 GCA_946403075.1 uncultured Lachnospiraceae bacterium
ACTATCCCCTTAGACTATTTGTATACCATGTTAGTCTTTACAGTACCACGAGCCCTAATATAAAAAAAATTTTGAAAAAAATGTAAAAAAAATCCCCACAATGGGGAACCCCTAAAAGGGCGATTACGATAAATCGTTGTTTGAACTCGTAGTGTTATCTCATATAGTAGTAATATTGAGATGGTAATATTATATCATAATAATAAAAATTGTCAAGTTTTGATATCATTAGTATAGTTATTATATTTAATAGAAAGGAGAAATTATATGGATGTCAAAGAATACTATTTAGGATTAGACATTGGAACAAATAGTGTAGGTTGGGCGGTAACTGATACAAATTATAATTTACTAAAATTAAAAGGAAAATCTGCTTGGGGTGTTAGATTATTTGATGAAGCTAACTCTTGTGCAGAGAGAAGAGTATATAGACAAAATAGGAGAAGAAAAAATCGAAAAAAGTGGAGACTGGAATTAATAAGACAGCTATTTGAAAAAGAAATCAACAAAATAGATGATAGTTTTTATTTACGAATGAAAGATAGTCCATTATTTAGAGAAGATAAAAATATTGATTCAAAATATGTTTTATTCAATGATAAAAATTTTAAAGATTTTGATCATTTTAAAAAATATCCAACAATTTATCATTTGAGAAAAGAATTAATGGAAAGTGATGAACCTAAAGATATAAGATTAGTTTTTTTGGCAATATACCATATAGTAAAAAATAGAGGACATTTTTTGTGGTCAAATATAAGTGAAATAGGAGAAAACATTGATGTTAAATTCTGTTTAAAAATTTTGTTTGAGAGTATAAATGATAGATTTATAGATATTTCTGATTTTGATTTATTATCAAAGATTGATGATATAGAAAAAATAATAAAATCTGATAAAACAAAAAATGATAAAAAATATGAAATAAAAGGTATATTTAAATCTGTAGAAATTGATGATAAAGTTAAAAATAGAATACAAGATATATTATATATGGTTATTGGAACAAAAATCAAAGTAGTTAAATTGATTGATAGTGTAGATGATAGCTTTGATGACGAGAGTAATGAAAGTGTAAAGGAAGAAATAGAGTTTGAGAGTGATAAATATGAAGAGCAAATGGAAAAAGTAAAAAGTTTTCTTGATGATAAAATGATTCAAATAATTATTAATGCAAAAACAGTATACGATAGTATAAAACTTGATAAAATAATTGGTAATGAAAAAACGATATCTAATGCAAAGGTTAAAGATTATGAAAAGCATAAAAAAGATTTGAAAGAACTTAAGAGAATAGTTAAAGAGAATATACCCGATAAGTATGATGAAATGTTTAGAAATGATATAGAGAATAATTATGTTTCATATTCTGGGAAAAACATTATAGGATCTAATAGAAAATATATGAAACAGTGTAGAAAAGCTGCATTTTATGATTATATAAAAAAGGCATTAAAAGACATTAATGATCCCGTAATACAAATAATCAATGAAGATATAGAAAAAAGTAAATTTTTGCCTTTAGAGAGATGGAGCGATAATTCGGTCATCCCAAATACATTGCATCGTTATGAACTTGAAAGAATTCTTGAAAATGCTAAAAAGTATTTAAGTTTTTTAAGTGAAAAAGATGATAGTGGGAAAACAATTTCTGATAAAATATTGGATACATTTGATTTTAGAATTCCATATTATATTGGGCCTTTAAATGTTTATCATAAAAATAAAAGTAATGAAAGAAAAGGTGCCTGGCTTACATTTAAGGAAAATAAAGGAAAACTATATCCTTGGAATTATCTTGATCAAATTGACCAAGAAAAAACTGCAGAAGATTTTATACTTAGAATGACTAATAAATGTACATATTTAACCCAATATGATGTCCTGCCAAAAAATTCTTTAATTTATCAAGAATTTATGCTTTTAAATGAAATTAATATAATAAAAATTAATGATGAGAGATTAAATGAGAATCATAAGAAAGCGATTTTTGAATATTTTAAACTTCATAAAAAAGTGACATTAAAAAATATAATTGGTTGTCTAGAATCAAATGGATTTTATAATAAAGGAGATATCACAGAAGATAATTTTACTGGTGTCAATAAAAATAAAGGTATTATTAATTCACTGTCTACATACCATAGATTTAAAGAATTTTTTGGAAAAGATATAGAAAAAGATGCAATAAGGGATATTGTTGATAATATAGTTAAATATTTAACTATATATAATGATGGTGGAGAAATTGTGAAAGAAAGAATAAATAAAGAATATGGTGAAAAATTAAAAACTATTTTTTCTGATAAGTATGATGAGTACATAAAAAAAATTTCAAAATTGAAATTTAGTGGATGGGGGAGTTTGAGTAGAGAATTATTAACATTACAAGGAATGTATTTTAAAACAGGAGAGAAGGACACAGTTATAAATTTTTTAAGGCAGTATAGTTTATCATTGATGGAAGTAATAGCAACTGATGATTTTGATTTTATTGAGATAATAGAAAAAAATCAGAGAGAGCAAATAAAGAAATTAACATATAATAATTTAGTGCAAGATTTATATGTATCTCCATCAGTAAAAAAAGAAATATGGCAAGCATTGAAGATAGTAAAAGAATTAAAGAAAGTAATAGGGTATGCACCAACCAAGATATTTATAGAAATGGCGAGAGCAGATGAAGAAAAAAAAGAAACAATATCAAGAAAAGATAGTTTAAAGATATTATATGATAATTTAAAAGATGATGAATATAGCGATTTAAAAGAAAAATTAAATAATGAAACTAATGACTCATTGAGGCGAAAAGATTTATTTTTATATTACACTCAACTTGGGCGAGATATGTATACAGGAAAATCAATTAATTTAGATGATTTAAAAAATAATTTATATAACATAGATCATATATTTCCAAGAGCTCAATCTGGTCAAGATTCTATAACAAAAAATTTAGTTTTAGTAAATAGCAAAGATAATTTAAGGAAATCAGATGATTATCCTCTGCCAAAAGATATACAAGAAAATATGAGTAAGTTTTGGTCTATGTTAAAGCAATTAAACTTTATTACTGCTGAAAAATATAATAGGTTGATTCGAAAAACTAATTTTACCGATGATGAGTTAGCAGGTTTTATTGATAAACAATTAGTTGAAACAAGACAATCAACGAAAGCAGTAAAAGATGTGCTTAAAAATTATTTAAAAAATGAATCAAAAATCATTTCAGTCCATGCAAATTTAGTTTCAAAATTTAGAAATGGTGAAAATATGAAAAAAGATTCACATGGGGAAACGAAAAAATATCCAAGTTTTTTAAAAGTAAGGTCTATAAATGATTTTCATCATGCAAAAGATGCATATTTGAATATTGTTGTTGGAAATGTTTATAATACAAAATTTACAGATAATCCTAAAAAATGGATACAAAATGAAAAAAATAATACAAAAATTGAAAAAGGTTTATATAATTTATATTGGATGTTTTCAAAAGATATTAAAGGTGCCTGGATATCTGGTGAAAATGGAACTATAAAAACTGTTGAAAATATTATAAATAGAAATGATATTTTAGTCACAGTTCAACAATATGAAATAAAAGGTAATTTGTATGATGAAACTAAATACCCATCATTATTGCATAGGTCTTTGGAAGATAGTGGGACAAAAGCAAAAATATCATTAAAGAATAATCCACCATATAATGATAAAAACAAATATGGTGGATATAGTGCAGTGACACCTTGCTATTTTGTAATATATAAATATGATGAAATTGAGCTAACTAAAAGTAAAAATGGAAATAGTAATGAAAAAATAAGTGAAAAGTATTGTATAGATACAGTTCCTCTAATGGATGTTTTAAAAATTAGAAATTCAAAAGAATATTTATTAGCTATAGATAAGATTAAATATGAAGATAAGCAAGTTGAATCTATAATATATAAAAATCTATGTGCTGAATATGAAGAAAAGAGCAATAAAAAAACATATAGCATTGAAAATTTTAAATTAGTAAAGAATAGAATTTTAAAGAATTCCTTAATATCAGTAAATGGGTATAAATACTATTTGAGAGGAAATAATGAAAATAATATATTACTTGGTTCTGCTGAACAATTGATATTATCTAATGAAATTGAAAAATATATAAAAAAGATTGAAAAAATTATAAATGAGAGTAAAGATAAAAAAGAATATAAAATAAATGATAAAATTGGAATTACTACAATAGACAATATCAAATTATATGATATACTATTAGAAAAAATGGATAAATCTATATATAAAAATAGATCAGCAAATCAATTTGAAGCATTATCAAAAAAAAGAGAGAAATTTATTGATTTAGATTTATATCAACAATGTAAAATTTTAAATGAAATAATTAAAAACTTTTCTTGTAAAGTCACTAATAAGTCAAATCTAGAATTGCTAGGATTAGGGAAAAATGTTGGGCAAAATTTAACTATCAGCAAAAATATAGATATTTTAAAAACTCAAATTAGACTTTTTGAAATATCAACTACTGGTTTGTTTAATAAAATGGTTGATTTGAATGGGCTGGCGAATTGTTAAAATTAGTAATATAGCAAAACTTGAATTAAAATTAGATAAATTGGTAATTAGATATGTTGATGAACAAAAGCAAGTGTTTATAAATGAAATTGACACATTGATAATTGAAAATACAGCAATAGCATTAACATCAAGTTTGCTAAATGAACTAATGAAAAACAAAGTAAATGTTTTATTTTGTGATGAAAAAAGAAATCCATATTGCACTTTAAATATGCTTTATGGTTCTCATGATACAAGCATAAAAATAAAAAAACAAGTTCTCTGGAACAAAGAAACAAAAGATAAAGTCTGGGCTGAAATTATAAAAAATAAAATTTTACAGCAAAAAAATTTTCTTAGAGATTTGAATAAAAAAGAGTATGAATTACTTTCACAATATGAAAAAGATGTGCTGATAGGTGATGCCACAAATAGGGAAGCTTATGCAGCAAAAGTTTATTTTAACTCATTATTTGGTATGAATTTTAGTAGGAATCAAGATAACTCTATAAATGCAGCATTAAATTATGGTTATAGTATAATTTTATCATATATTAATAGGGAGATAATCACAAATGGATATATAACTCAAATTGGGATTCATCATGATAATCAATTCAATTGTTTTAATTTGGGATGTGATATTATGGAACCTTTTAGAGTAATGGTAGATAGAATTGTTTATAAAATGAATATAGAAAAATTTGATAAAGATGAAAAAAATAGTTTGATTAAAGTTCTTAATTTAGAAGTTTTGATTGATGATAAAAAACAGTTTTTATCAAATGCGATGACAGTTTATGTAAAGAGCATTTTTCAAAGTATTGAAAGGAATGATGTTAGTTTTATAAAAAACTATATAGTAAAGGATGAATTTTAGATATATGCGATTACTTGTAATGTTTGATTTACCAGTATTGACTAGTGATGATAAAAGGGAATATCGTAAATTTAAAAAATATTTAGAAAAGAATGGTTATTTGATGTTGCAAGAAAGTGTTTATTGTAAGTTGGCTTTAAACAATTCGGTAGCAATATCATATGAGAATTCTTTAGAACAAAATAAACCTAAACGAGGATTAGTATTTTTATTAAAACTTACGGAAAACCAATTTGGAAGTATGAGATATATTGTAGGAGATAAACAGACAGAAATTATTGATAGTGAGGATAGATTTTTGGAGTTATGAAATTATTGAATAATAAATATAATATATGTTTTGATTTTAATGAGTCCAACATATTTGAATTGGTGTGTGAAAAACCTAATATATATAATGATTTAGTATGTGATTTGTATAATGCAAATAATGATTTGGATAGTCATTTTATTTTGTCGAAAGATGATAATTTAATAGAGTTTGATAAGAATTGTGAAATAATTTTTAATCCATTTTGTATAGATATAAATAACAAAAGAAATATTGATAAATTTTATGGTTTATTAGTTAACAAAAGCAATTATGATGAGTTTTATTTGAAGAAAAATGAATTATTTTTAAAAATATTTGAGTTTGTTAATGAAGTTTCTTTTAATATAGACTTTCCTGTTTTATATGATGAAGATACTGAAGTAAAAAATCTTTTTAAAGCAATAAATTTAAAAATAGATATGGATACTTCGAATCTTCTTGAATTATTAGATAGCTATATTAAAATCACAAATAGATTACAAGGAGAAAAAATATATATATTAATTAATTTAAAATCTTTTTTATCTCTTAAAGAGATTAAAATGTTTTATGAGAGTGCACTGTATAACAAATATAAGTTGATACTCTTTGAAAACATTGATAGAAGTGATGTTGAAAATGAAAGAAAAATAATTATTGACAATGATGGTTGTATTATAGCATAATAGTTTTATTATATGGATTTTGTGTTGTAGTGGACATTATACCAAAGTATTTGGTTTAAAATCTATATATAGTATACTATATGAATTAAACACTATATTTTGAGTTTGAGAGTAGTGTTATCTCATATAGTAGTAAAACCAGTAGTAGCAGAAGTCTGCAAGACCTCAGTTTGAGAGTAGTGTTATCTCATATAGTAGTAAAACATTCTTTTTATTAATACCTGTGAATTTACGTTTGAGAGTAGTGTTATCTCATATAGTAGTAAAACCTCTCTTATAAGAATCGTCTACATCTTCTGTTTGAGAGTAGTGTTATCTCATATAGTAGTAAAACTAGTATGTGAACCATATTCACCACATAAGAGTTTGAGAGTAGTGTTATCTCATATAGTAGTAAAACTATAAAGATGTCGCTTATTATACACCCCCAGTTTGAGAGTAGTGTTATCTCATATAGTAGTAAAACAGTATACAAGTGGCTACTCTGACACCTTTAGTTTGAGAGTAGTGTTATCTCATATAGTAGTAAAACCCTGTGGTTCCACAGCAGCCGCCACAGAAGTTTGAGAGTAGTGTTATCTCATATAGTAGTAAAACAAAGATGGGGACGATGTGGTGGAACGCTGGTTTGAGAGTAGTGTTATCTCATATAGTAGTAAAACGAGAAGGCGACGGAGTTGTAATTGACAATGGTTTGAGAGTAGTGTTATCTCATATAGTAGTAAAACAACACTTCGTCTGCAAGTTCTTTTCCTTTTGTTTGAGAGTAGTGTTATCTCATATAGTAGTAAAACACTTATGAAACATATCAGGATGCTGTTATCGTTTGAGAGTAGTGTTATCTCATATAGTAGTAAAACATATTTTTATCTATTTGTGCTGTTGCAAGTGTTTGAGAGTAGTGTTATCTCATATAGTAGTAAAACCTTACTAATAAATTATAATTATTAGCATTAGTTTGAGAGTAGTGTTATCTCATATAGTAGTAAAACATTAAAGGTGGTATGTGTCCTCCTATTAGTTTGAGAGTAGTGTTATCTCATATAGTAGTAAAACTAATTGCGGCATATAATTAGTCGCTATATGGTTTGAGAGTAGTGTTATCTCATATAGTAGTTCAATTTTCATTTTATCAATTTGCTAAAATGTGGTATAATTTAAAAAAATATCAATGTAAGGAGATTTTATGTTTTTCAATGAGTTTGAAAAATATGAAGATGCCAAACTAAATAAAAATTTATTGTGGGAATACAAAGTTGATAATGATTTTGATATATTAGGTATCAAGAAAAGTTATAATATTAAAATTAATAGACAATTTAAAATTTGTAAGTGTTGATATTAACTTTCTAAAAAACTTTATAAAATATTGATTGTAATAATAATATAGGTTCTTATAAAAAGGTTATCTAATGTTTATTTGTTTAATGTATTGATATGGATGGTTTTAAAGTAAAAAATAAATATAAATATAACATTTAATGTGTTAACAGGAGAATCAATATGCTTGAAAAACAAAAAAAAATAGTAATAACTTTTTCAATGCAAGATGATGTAATTGCATTTGATAGATTTTGTAAAAAAAATGATATAAAAGGAAAAATTATACACATCCCAATGAGTTTAACTGCAGGATGTGGTCTTTCATATGAATTAGATTTGTCATATAGAGACAGTATAAAAAAAATAATTAAAGATAATGGTCTATTTTATGAAGGAATATATGAAGTAGAAGTATAAATATAAATATAAATATAAATATAAATATAAATATAAATAATAATGTTGACTTGTATGGGCGAAGCTTATGTAAAAGTTATCTGAGCCTAATTATAAAAAATATCAGAAAATCTCTAAAAAGTCTAAAATCTATCTAAGGTTTTTAATGAACCTTCATTACTCAATAATTTTTAAATTTATATTATTAGAGTTTACCATGATTTTATCAAGATATAATGTGAATAAATTATTGATTTTTATATGTATTTTTGATATCATAATAAGACTTGTGTTTTTTAACATAAAGAATCTATGAAAGGAGATACGAAGGATGCCAACATATAACCAACTTGTTCGTAAGGGCAGGAAAACTTCTATAAAGAAATCTACTGCACCTGCATTGCAAAAAGGTTTTAATTCACTAAAAAAACGAGCAACAAGTGAAAATGCTCCTCAAAAGAGAGGTGTTTGTACTGCTGTCAAGACTGCTACTCCAAAGAAGCCGAATTCTGCTCTTAGAAAAATTGCAAGAGTTCGTTTGTCAAACGGAATAGAAGTCACAAGCTACATCCCAGGAGAGGGACATAATTTACAAGAGCATAGTGTTGTTATGATACGTGGAGGCAGAGTTAAAGATTTGCCAGGAACAAGATATCATATTATTCGTGGGACACTTGATACAGCAGGTGTTGCAGATAGAAAAAAAGCTCGTTCAAAATATGGTGCGAAAAAACCAAAAGCTAAAAAGTAATTTTTGAAATGTTGCCTATTCGTATTTTTATATATAGGCACACATATTGGATAGTACCATATGAGTACTAATGATTTAATGAGATTATTATTAAGGAGGGAAGGAACGTGCCAAGAAAAGGACATACCATTAAAAGAGAAGTGCTTGCTGATCCAATATATAATAGTATAGTTGTAACAAAATTAATAAATTCAATTATGCTTGATGGAAAAAAAGGCATAGCACAAAAAATAGTTTATGGTGCTTTTGAGCAAGTTAGCAAAGAGACAGGAAAAGGTCCAATAGAAGTTTTTGAAGAAGCTATGAATAATATTATGCCAATATTGGAAGTAAAGGCAAAAAGATTGGGCGGTGCTACTTATCAAGTACCATTTGAGGTTAAGCCAGATAGGAGACAAGCTTTGGGGCTTAGATGGCTTACACAATTTTCTCGTAAGAGAGGAGAAAAAACACAAAAAGAAAGACTTGCAAAAGAAATCATAGATGCTAGTAATAACTTAGGTGGAGCAGTAAAGAAAAAAGAAGAAGTTCACCGTATGGCAGAAGCTAATAAAGCATTTGCAAGTTATAGATTTTAATAATATAGGAGGTAAAATATGGCAGAAGGAAAAAGAGAATATCCGTTAGAGAGAACGAGAAATATTGGGATTATGGCTCATATAGATGCTGGTAAAACAACTACTACAGAAAGAATCCTATATTATACAGGAGTAAATCATAAAATTGGTGAAACTCACGAAGGAGCTGCGACAATGGACTGGATGGAGCAAGAAAAGGAGAGAGGTATAACAATTACTTCTGCTGCTACAACTTGCCATTGGACACTTCAAAAAGAGCATAAACCATGGCCTGGACAATTAGAACATAGAATTAATATAATTGACACACCAGGACACGTGGATTTTACAGTAGAGGTTGAGAGGTCTTTGAGAGTTCTTGATGGTGCAGTAGGTGTATTTTGTGCTAAAGGTGGAGTTGAGCCACAGTCTGAGAATGTTTGGAGACAAGCAGATACTTATAAAGTTCCAAGAATGGCATTTATAAACAAGATGGATATACTTGGAGCAAATTTTTATGGAGCTGTTGAGCAAATAAGAGAAAGGCTTGGAAAAAATCCTATATGTATACAATTACCAATCGGTAAAGAAGATACTTTCAAAGGTATAATTGACTTATTTGAAATGAAAGCATACATATATAATGATGACAAGGGAGAAAATGTATCAGTTGTAGATATTCCTGATGATATGAAGGAATTAGCAGAAAAATATAAAGCCCAAATGATAGAAAAAATAAGTGAGCTTGATGATGATTTGCTTGAAAAGTTTATAAATGGTGAAGAACCTACTGTAGAAGAGATGAAAAAAGCTCTTCGTAAGGGAACAATAGAAGGAACAGCTATACCTATTTGTTGTGGTTCTGCTTATAAAAATAAAGGGGTTCAAAAATTATTAGATGCAATAGTTGAGTATATGCCATCTCCAGTAGACATACCTCCAATAGAGGGAACTGATATGGATGGAAATCAAGTAGTGAGACATTCATCTGATGAAGAACCATTTTCAGCACTTGCATTTAAAATTATGTCAGATCCATTCGTTGGAAAACTTGCATATTTTAGGGTGTATAGCGGGAGCATAAATTCAGGTAGTTATGTTTTAAATTCAACTAAAGATAAAAAAGAGAGAGTTGGTAGACTTTTACAAATGCATGCAAATAAGAGACAAGAAATAGATAAAGTATATAGTGGGGATATTGCAGCAGCTGTTGGATTTAAATTAACTACAACAGGAGACACAATTTGCGATGAACAACATCCTGTTATACTTGAGTCAATGGTATTCCCAGAACCAGTTATAGATATTGCTATTGAACCAAAGACTAAAAATGACCAAGGGAAGATGGGTGAAGCACTTGCAAAACTTGCAGAAGAAGATCCTACATTTAGAGCAAAGACAAATCAAGAGACAGGACAAACTATTATTTCTGGAATGGGAGAATTACATTTAGAGATTATAGTTGATAGACTCCTTAGAGAGTTTAATGTAGAGGCAAATGTTGGTGCTCCACAAGTTGCATATAAGGAAGCTATAACAAAGGCTGTAGATGTAGAAGCAAAATACATTAGACAATCTGGTGGAAGGGGACAATACGGACACTGTAAAGTTAAATTTGAACCAATGGATCCAAATGGTGAAGAAACATTTAAGTTTGAATCTACTGTAGTCGGTGGAGCTATTCCAAAAGAATATATACCAGCTGTTGGAGAGGGTATAGAAGAAGCAACAAAAACAGGTATCCTTGGAGGTTTCCCAGTATTGGGAGTTCATGCGAATTGTTATGATGGAACATATCACGAAGTTGACTCATCAGAAATGGCATTCCATATCGCTGGAAGTATGGCATTTAAAGATGCTATGCAAAAGGCAAGCCCAGTCTTACTTGAACCTATTATGAAGGTTGAAGTGACAATGCCTGAGGAATATATGGGAGATGTTATAGGAGATATCAACTCAAGGAGAGGTAGGATAGAAGGGATGGATGATATAGCGAGTGGCAAAATTGTTAGAGCATTTGTTCCACTTGCAGAAATGTTTGGATATTCTACTGATTTGAGAAGTAAAACACAGGGTAGAGGGAACTATTCAATGTTTTTTGAAAAATACGAACAAGTTCCTAAAAATGTTCAAGACAAAATATTGTCTGAAAAGAAAGACAAATAATATTTGATAAATTTTTAAAGTTGTGTTATAATGAATAACACTGTAAATAATTAAATTTTAAATAAATTTTAGGAGGAATTATAAAATGTCAAAGGCAAAATTTGAAAGAAATAAACCACATTGTAATATTGGAACTATAGGTCATGTAGACCATGGTAAAACTACTTTAACTGCTGCTATAACAAAAGTTCTTCACGATAGAAAAGGAACAGGAGAAGCTATAGATTATGCAAATATTGATAAAGCTCCAGAAGAGAGAGAAAGAGGTATAACAATCAACACATCTCATGTAGAGTATGAGACAGATAAGAGACACTATGCCCATGTTGACTGTCCAGGCCATGCTGACTATGTAAAAAACATGATTACAGGTGCAGCTCAAATGGATGGAGCAATCTTGGTTGTTGCTGCAACTGATGGTGTTATGGCACAAACAAGAGAACACATACTTCTTGCAAGACAAGTTGGTGTTCCATCAATAGTTGTATTTATGAATAAGTGTGATATGGTTGATGATCCAGAGTTGTTAGAATTAGTTGAGATGGAGATTAGAGACTTATTAAAAGAGTATGAATTCCCAGGAGATGAGATACCTATAATCAAAGGTTCAGCTCTAAAAGCTCTCGAGGATTCAAATGGTGAGTGGGGAGATAAGATTATAGAACTTATGGATGCTGTTGATTCATATGTAAAAGAGCCAGTTCGTGATACTGATAAACCATTCCTTATGCCAGTAGAAGATGTATTTACTATAACAGGTCGTGGTACTGTTGCTACTGGTAGAGTTGAGAGAGGAACTTTAAAATTAAACGAGGAAGTTGAGATAGTAGGTATTTCAGAAGAGACAAAGAAGAGTGTTATTACTGGTATAGAAATGTTTAGAAAGCTTTTAGATCAAGCAGAGGCTGGAGATAATGTAGGACTCTTGCTTAGAGGTATAGATAAGACTGATATACAGAGAGGACAAGTAATATGTAAACCAGGTTCAGTTAAGTGTCACAAGAAATTTACTGCACAAGTTTATGTGTTGACTAAAGATGAAGGTGGAAGACATACTCCATTTATGAATAACTATCGTCCACAATTCTATTTTAGAACTACAGATGTTACAGGTGTATGTATACTTCCACAAGGAACTGAAATGTGTATGCCAGGAGATAATGTAGAGATGACTGTTGAGCTTATCCATCCAATCGCTATGGAGCAAGGTTTGAGATTTGCCATAAGAGAAGGTGGACATACAGTAGGTTCTGGTAGAGTAGTTTCTATCATTGAATAATTAGAAATTATAAATTTTATAAAAAGGGCAATTTTAGGTAACTTTAATTAGAGATTTTATTGTAAAGACAGTTTTTATGCATAAAAAGACCACATAAATGAGATTTACTCTTATGTGGTCTTTTATTAGTTCTTAATAAATTGATTTAGGGACAGCAGCCAAATCATTAAATATGAGTGAAAATGAATTTGTAAAATTAGTATAATGTGAAAAAATATAATTAGTATATTGTATATTATTAAAAGTTGCCATAAGTTTTAACATATGTATTGCAACATAATTTAGACTTTATAAAAATTTATATTTAGCCTTCAAAAAACTAGATGTGTAAACATCTAGTTTTTTTATTACAAGTAGTGATGTTACGAGTTAAAAAAATTTATTGTTGAGAAATTGCATCTACATCCTATTGCCAAGCAGGTATCCCTTTATGATTTTCAATATCATCATATTAATTGCTTTGATAAAATTTTGAAAGTGTGATATCATATATATAATATACCATACTCAATGGAGGGTTAAATGAAAAAAATATTAATTCTTTTGTTTATGATGTTTATTTTGACATCTTGTAATGTTAATTCAAAAATAGATGTAGAAGAAGATAACGAAATAATAGAATATGTATCAGGTTTACCTGAAAATAACGACATAAATATATCAGATTCAAGATTTAAAACTATTTTACCAAAGGCAGGAGATGAGGTTTATAATTTCACTGTTAAGCATATAGGTAAAATTGATAGTTTAAAAGCAAATACTGCACATTTTTTGCATGATGCAAGTG
This sequence comes from uncultured Lachnospiraceae bacterium, assembly GCA_946403075.1. Classification (GTDB taxonomy): domain Bacteria; phylum Bacillota; class Clostridia; order Lachnospirales; family Lachnospiraceae; genus UBA3633. The sequence continues at coordinate 13,681 of CAMIYN010000023.1, forward strand.
GGCTAAATCTTTATTATATACAAACGGATGATAAGGAATTGTCTTTTCAGATAAGTTTTAGAGTGCCATATGAAGATGAGAGTGATGCTCCACATGTCTTTGAACATACAATTTTATCTGGTTCAAAAAAATATAATTCATCAAATTTATTTTTTGATTTAAATAACAAAACTTTTAATACTTATGTGAATGCATATACTACAAATGCAGTAACTTCTTATCCAGTTAGTTCTATGAGTGAAGAACAACTTTTAAAAATGGTTGATGTATATATGAGTTGTATGATAGAACCTAATTTTTTGGAAGATATTAATATTTTCAAAAGAGAGGGAATAAGGTATGAGCTTTCAAACCAAAAAGATGCTATAAGTATAAAAGGAACAGTTTATAGTGAGGATTTAGGCTATATGACTTCTGAATCAAGAGCAATTTATGAAGGAATACAAAAATCTCTCTATAAGGGAACAATACTCGCAAATGCTATAGGTAGAGCAAATACTCATATTGAAGAATTGACATATGAAAAAATGATAGAAATATATAATAAGTATTATAAGATGAGTAATGCAGTTGCTATCCTTTATGGAAATCTTGACTATAATAAATTTTTAAATCTTTTAGATAATAATTATTTATCAAAAATAACAAGAGATGGAAATGATTATTCTAAAATATATGATATAGAGATGAAAGCAGATTATATAGAAAGTATAAATTATATACCTGCATATAGAGAAACAGAGAGTGAAAACAATAGTGTAGTCACATATGCTATGGATTTTTATGGAAAGAGTGCTAAAGATAAAATAAAAATTGACATTGTGAATTCTTTGATAAGTGATAAAAATTCGTATTTAAATAGTATACTATTTGAAAATTCAATTAATAGTGTATTTACCATAGGGGACACATTTACAGATGGAAGTGCTTTTGATGCAGTTATATTTGAATTAAGTAATTGTAGCGATAGTGATGCAGATGTATTTAAAGATAGTGTTGAAGAAGCATTAAATCAAATAATAATAGATGGGGTACAAACTGATATAGTTAATAATAAATATAAATTTTTAGATTTTGAAAAGAGTATTTTGAGAAATAATACTGGTATAGGGATTGCTGTAGGAAAAGTCATAGCAGCAGATTGGGCAAAGAGTGATAATCCGTATTTTTTAGAATACGAAGAAATGTCGATTAATGAATTAAAAGAAGATACAGAACAAATATTTATAAAACAATATGTAAATGAATTATTAAATGCAAAAAGAAAATCACTCATCACACATACTGTTATGCCAGGGCTTGCAGAAGAAATGGAAAAAAATACAGAAGACTATTTAAAAAATCTAAAAAAGGAAATGACAAGAGCAGAAGTTTTGGAATTAATAAAAGAAACCAAAGATTTTAATGAAAAGAGTAAAATACAAAATAGGATTATAAATAATGATTTTTACATTCCTATAGATTCACTTCCTGATGTAAATATGCCGTATAATGTTGATATGGCAAATATTGGAGACATAAGAAGTTATACATCCTATGTAAATTTTGATGATGTGGGAAGGTTTTGCCTAATTTTTGATACAAGCAATGTATCCCAAGATGAAATATTTGATTTATCATTATATAAGATGTTGTTAAAAGAGTTGCCTACCGATATTTATTCGAGAGATGATGTGAACTCTCTATTTTCAAAATATTTTTATAATTTTGATGTATCTATTATGTATCCAGACCAAAGTTCTGCCGAATTTAATTATCCTATGCTATATCTTTCTTGGGATGGTTTAGTTAATGATTATGGAAAAAGTTTAGAGTTTTTATTAAATGTTTTGTCAAATACAAATTATTCATATAAAGATGATTTAATTGATGTGATATTAAAAAATAAAGAATATTATAATTTGGCAAAATATGATAATTTAAAACTTGCAAATTTACTCACAAATTCAAATATAAAACAGACTGCTGCCTACAGGTTTTATGCAGAAGGAAATGAGTTTTATAAATATTTAAATAATATAGTAGACAAATTAGAAAAAGATGATGATTATATAAATACAGTAGTAAATAAAATGAAAAATATAATTGATAAGGTTATATCAAAAACACATATAGCAACTTATATTGCAGCAAGTGAAGAAAATGTTTTTAAAGTAGAGGAGATAAATAGAGAGAAATTACTTACATTAAAATCAAATACTATTACACATAATAACTATACTCTACCATATGGTGAATTCAAAAAAGTGGGTGGTTATATAAATTCAAAATTGCAAACCTCTTTCTTGTCTGCGAATTTCAAAAAAGAAGAAAACTTTAAAGGAAAGTATATACCATATATAGTTGCGGCAAATGATAAATTTTTTATACCAAATATGAGATTTATAAATGCTGCATATAGTGCAGGAGTAAGTGTAGATTTGAGTAGATATGCAATAAATATGTATACATATAGTGACCCCAATACCGAAAAGACTTTAAAAGAATATGATAATTTTGCCACTAATCTAAGTGCAATGGATTTGACAGAAGATGAATTAAATGGATATATATTAAAAACTTATAGTATGGTTTGTTTCCCTATTGGTGAAATTGATAAGGCAGAAGCAAGCTTTCTTAACTTGTTGTCAGGAGTTGATGAATTGAAAATTGTATCAATTGGTAGAGAGATAAAAAATGCAAATATAGATGACAAAAAAGATGCGGCAGCTGAAATAAAAAAAATATTGTCAAATGCAGTAGTAAGTATGATAGGAAATGCGACGGATATAAAAAAAATAGCAAAAAGATTTAATAAGATTTATGATTTTAGAAAATAAATTTAAGACAAATTTTAAAATATAAATTTTAAAAACATATTGATTATTCAATATGTTTTTTTGTATAGTCAACTATGGATTTAAAACCATCTATTCTTTTTACTGTTTTTTCTCCATTTTTTCCATAATTCACAATTTTTGATGTAGCACCACAACCAAAGCCAATGACAGTGTGTCTCTCACTCATCATCAAAATATTATATAAGCATTCTTTGGTTATTTTAGAAAATCCAATATTTTCAAGATTGCCAGATATATTTTTTTGTCTATATAGATAATATGGTAAAAAGTTAGAATTTGTAATCATATTAAAACTTTCATTTGACATTTTTTCTATTTCATAATCATCATTAATTCCTGCAAGATATTCGTTTTCCCATATTTCTTTTTCATAATTTAATCTTGATGCTCTCTTTAGTGAGAGCATATGTGTGGTTATTGATTCGGGATTTAAATTAATAACTTGTTTTAAACTATTTATTACATCAACTAATTTTTCATTTGGAAGTCCAAGTATCAAATCCATATTAATATTATTAAAACCTAAATTCCTTGCAAGATTAAAACTATCTATTATTTGTTTTACAGTGTGTTTTCTACCTATTAGGTCAAGAGTTTTTTGATTAAAAGTTTGTGGATTAATAGAAATTCTATGAACATTAAAATCCTTCATAAGTTTTAATTTATAACTATTAATTGTATCAGGCCTACCTGCTTCTATTGTAAATTCTTTTATTTTATCTAAATCAATATGCTTTTTTATAATTTCTAAAAATTTTTTAAATTGTAGATTATCAAAAGAAGTAGGAGTACCTCCCCCTATGTAAAGTGAAATAATTTTTTTATTTTTAATTTCAATATTATTTTTTAATTCACTATCAAGAGTTTCTAAATATTTATCTACAAAATTTCCCCATTTATTAATATTAAAAGAAGTAAAAGAACAATAGAGACAGGTTGATACACAAAATGGAACAGAGATATAAATACTACAATTGTTTTTAAAATTAGGGATTGTTTTTAATATATTTATTTCTCTAATTGCAATATCATATAATAGTTTTGATTTTTCATTTGATACTAAATATTCAGTTTTTAAAAATTTTTCAATAATTTCATATAAATTTTTATTATCAATAGTTTGATTGTTAAAATCTAAATTAATTGGATTTTCTTTTAAATATTTAATAAAATTATTTATAGTTTCACTATGTGTATTTTCGCTAAAACATAAATATTCAATTATTTGAGTTAAAATGTTTACAGGTCTTATACCTGTTAATGCACCATAGGGTAATGTCTTATTTGTTAATTTGGATAAATGATTATATAAACTTCTTTTTATGTTATTTTTGTTTTCAATTCTTTCATTATAAAATTTGCCACTGTAATAATTATCTATCAATATGTCATCTTTATTAATATTAATGTTATTATCATCATAAATAAAATTTAATTTTTTGTATGGAAAGAAAGCCATACATAAATCTCTTATGTCAGTTTCAAAATCTCTTAATTCTTTTTTAATATTTATATAAATCATAAAATACCACTAGCACTACATCCTGCGACAAAACCAGTGCTTACTGCTATAGTTATGTTAAAACCACCTGTTAAACAATCAATATCCAAAACTTCACCTGTAAAGTATAAACCTTTAATCTTTTTTGACTCCATAGTTTTTGGGTCAATTTCTTTACAATTAATTCCACCAGATGTTATTATTGCTTCATTAAAATCGTTTAAACCTATTAACTTTATGACAAAATTTTTTAGTGCATATAAAATTTTTTTTCTATATTCTTTTGTTATTTTATAGATTGGAATATATATATCTACATTTGGGAGAGCAAATTTATGAAAATTTGTGATTATTTCGATAGGTAGAAGTTTTTTATATAAATCAAATAAATTACATTTATTGTTATTTTCAATTTCCCTAATCAATCTTTTGTCAAGTTCTGCATTAGTTATCGCAGGTTTAAAATCTATGTGTAAATCAAAATCCTTAGTAAAATTTAGAGTTTTTGTATCTACATAATCTATTAATTTTGAACTTGCTGTTAAAATCGTAGGTCCTTTTACACCATTTATGTAAAACTCTAAATCTCCAAAATCTTGATAATAAATTTTATTTTGATTTGTTATTTTCATCCCTATGTTTTTTAACAAAATATTTTTTTTTGTTTTTTTATTTTCATCTATCCTCATAGGGACGAGAGCAGGTTTTATATTTGTTATGTCAATATTAAAATTTTTTGCAAATTTGTATCCATCTCCAGTTGAGCCAGTTGATTGATAAGAAATACCACCAGTGGCAATAATTACTTTATCAGCAATTAAAATGTTTTCTTTATTGTTTTTTTTATTTGTAGTTTTTATTTTGAATTGATTTGGATTTTCACTGACTAAGTCTATTTTTTTAACTTCCGTATTAAGTAATATACTTACACCATTAATTTTTAATAGTCTTTTAAAACAATCTGTTATTGCATAGGATTTATCAGCAGTTGGAAATACCCTAAGTCCTCTTTCTACTTTGACAGGACAAGAGTTTTCGTTAAGAAAAGATATAAAATCTTCATTAGAAAACTTTGAGAGTGCAGAATTCATAAATTTTTCATTATGAATTATATTTTTTTTGAAATCCAAAATATTACAGGCATTAGTTACATTACATCTACCTTTACCTGTAATAAATAGTTTTTTTCCAAGTTTTTCATTTTTCTCAATTAAAAAAACTGTATTTGTTTTTAATTTAGAAGAAGATATAGCAGCCATCATACCTGATGGGCCAGCACCAATGATTACAATATTCATTTTAGATTTTAAAACATTTTTTTATATCGTCTTGTTTACCCACAACAAGTATTCTTTCATTTTCATTAAAAGTAAAATCAGGTCCCAAAATAAATCTGAGTTTTCCCTTAATTTTTACACCAATTATTGTAATTCCATATTCTTGTCTCAAATTTAACTCTGCCAAAGTTTTATTTAGCCATTTTTCTGGCACACCGACTTCAAATATTGCATAGCCATCATCAAGCTCCATATAATCAAATATAGAATTTGCTCCACAGTGAAGTGCAGTCCATCTTGCTAGTTGTTTTTCTGGATATACCACTTCATCAGCCCCGATTTTTAATAGTATTTTTTCTTGTGATTCGAGAGAGGCTCTCGCTGTAATTCTTTTCGCATTTAATTCTTTTAAGTTTAAGACAGTTTCAATAGAGCATTGAAAATCATCACCTATCGCAACTATACATTCGTCATAAGTGTTAATTCCAAGTGTTCTCAAAAATTCAATGTCAGAACTATTTCCAATAATTGCTTTTGTGACAAATTCTTCGACATTTTTTAGATTGTCCTCACTCTTGTCAACGGCCATTACTTGTACATTGAGAGAGCTTAGAGATTTAGCTACATGTGTTCCATATTTTCCTAGTCCTATAAGTAAAATTGTTTTCATATTTTTATTCCTTTCAAAGTTTATCCTACGGTTACATCTTCATAAATGTAACCTGATTTTTTATTAAGAGATGGCATTATTGCATAGATAAAAGTAAGCCCACCAACTCTACCCATATACATTAAAAATATAATTATAACCTTTGATACATTTGACAGTTTTGTAGTGATACCAAGAGATGAGCCAACAGTTCCAATAGCAGAACTTGTTTCATATAGTGCCTCTAATAGTGAAATATCTTCTATGATACATAAAATTAATCCACTTATCAAAAACAAATTTATATACATCATAAATATTGCAAGAGCATTACGGATTATTTCAATTCTAATTCTTCTATTAAATATTGTTGCTTCATTTTCTTTTCTAAAAATAGAAAAGGTTGAAATCAACATAACTATAAATGTGGTAGTCTTCATACCACCTGCAGTCGAACCAGGTGAACCACCTATTAGCATTAGTGTGATAGTTAGACCTTTACTTGCATCTGATAAGTATGCAGGATGAATTGTATTAAATCCAGCAGTCCTTGGAGTTATCGATTGAAATATAGATACTAAAAATCTTGAATCCTTTGGATAATCATTAAATTCAAAAAAGTAGAAGAATAGAGTAGGAAATAGTATTAAAAAAAATGTTGTAAATAAAACAAGTTTACTCTGCAATTTATATTTATGAAAATCAAATTTATGTTTTACAATATCATCCCATACTATAAATCCAAGCCCACCAATGACAATTAAGAACATAATTGTAGTGTTGACGAGAACATTTGATTGAAGGCTTGAGAGAGATGAAAATTTTCCCATAAATCCCATCAAATCAAATCCAGCATTACAAAAAGCAGAAATTGAGTGAAATAGGGATAACCAAATTGCTTTAAGTATAGTAAATTCATTTTTGAAATGCAAAAATAAAATACTTGCACCAAGCAATTCAAAAAATATAGTTCCTTTTATAATAAATTTAGTTAATTTTACTATGCCACCTACCTGTTGTGCTGAGAGAGTTTGTTGCAAGGTAGTTCTTTGAAATAAACTTACTTTTTGACCTAAAATGATAATGATTATTGAGGTTATCATTATTATGCCTAAGCCACCAATCTGTATAAGTATGAGTATTATTATTTGACCAAAAAGTGACCAATATGTTGCAGTATCAAATACAACAAGACCAGTCACACAGAGTGATGAGGTTGCAGTAAAAACACAATCTAAAAAATTAGTCCATACCCCAAGTCTTGATGATATAGGGAGCGTTAATAATAGTGATGAAAAAAGTATTACTAATAAAAAACTTCCTATAATAATTTGTGTAGAGTTTAATTTTAATTTATTCATAATAAAATATTATTTAAAAAATGCAATATCTGGTTTTAAATTTTTATTTTTCTTTCTTTGATTATAATTTTTTAATATTTTTATAACAACCTTCCATAGGAAAATAAGTCCTATGAGATTTGGTAGTGCCATTAGTCCATTCAAGGTATCTGATATATTCCATGCAAGTTCAAGTTTTATTGTTGAACCTATTACGATAAAAGCAATATATAAAATTTTATAAATCGTAGTAGCAAGCTTCCCTCCTAAATACTCTATAGATTTAACACCATAGTAAGACCAGCCGAGCACTGTAGAAAATGCAAATAGTGAAACAGCAATTGCAATTAGTTTCCCTGCAAAATGTGTTAGTTTTGATGAGATGGCAAGTGATACGAGAGATACACCATTTACTTTTTCTATGTGGATTGAATCAACCAATGGATTTCCATTATCATCATATACAAATTTATTTTCAATTGTTTTTATAGGATTTGCATTAATTTTTATAATATTACCAAAAAAGTAATTGTCATCAGTAGGAGTTTCTGTGTTTTCTACAGATTCTACAAAGTAAGATTCACCATAGACAGTTATAGGATAAAAATTTTGGAGATTTTCTGTAGTCTTGTATAATGTAGCATTGTTGTTTTCATCAAGTTTTATTGGCATTGAATGAATTTCTGTTGACACTAAATGAGATGTATTATTTGAATCATAGTTTTCATTAGAATTAGTGTCAAGAGTTGCAATTATTGGGTCAATTGTAATATTTGAAGTGAGAGCAGTATTTAGATTAGTTGTATTAATAGTTGATGATAAAATGATTAATGCAGTGAAAGTACACACAATAATTGTATCAAAGAAAACTTCAAATATTCCCCACATACCTTGTTTTATTGGTTCAGTTGTATTTGATGCAGAGTGAGCTATTACCGAAGAACCAAGCCCTGCTTCGTTTGAAAAAGCACCTCTCTTAAATCCATAGGTCATTGCTCTTTTTAGTATAAAGCCCAATGCTCCACCTGCAATTGCCTTTGTGCTAAATGCACAAGAAAAAATTGAATAAAATGCAAATGGCACTTGTTTTATATTAGAGATAATAATTATTAAACCTATTATTATATAAAATAATGACATTAGTGGCACGATTCTTTCAGTCACTTTTCCTATCCTTGTGATACCACCTATTATTATTACAGCAGATATAAAAGCTATAATTACACCTGTGTATATTGTAGGGATACTGAAATTGGTATTTAGTGCTTCCGCGATGGAGTTTATCTGTGTCATATTTCCGATTCCAAAAGATGCTATAAAAGTAAAAAAAGCAAATAAAACTGCAAGGACTTTTCCCAAGTGCTTTTTCTTTAAAGTATGCCCTATGCCGTATTCAAGATAATACATTGCACCACCACTATATCCTAAAATTTTGTCTTTTTTTCTGTAATAAATTCCCAAGGTTATTTCTGCAAAGTGAGTAGCCATACCAAATATTGCACATATCCACATCCAAAAAATTGCACCAGGTCCACCAAAAAAAATGGCTGTTGCAACTCCTGTAATATTACCTGTCCCTATAGTTGCAGCAAGAGCAGTAGAGAGAGCTTGGAATTGTGTTATGACATTGTTTTCTAATTTATTTTTTTTATTGCTCTTTTTAAATACACCTTTTATGGTATTTTCATATATTTCTTTTACATGTGTTATTTGATAGCACTTAGTTAAAATAGTATAAAAAATACCGACAAAAATAATCAAACAGAGCATTGGGACACCCCAAACTACCCCATTTATTTTTGAATTAATAGTTTGAATTGTTGTTATTAAATTTGTTATCATAATTTTTTACTCCATTGGTTTACATATTATAGTTTCTATATTATTAATAGCGATTTTTATAAAATCATCTATATTTTCAAGTTTTTTTTCTGATTTTAAAATCTTTTCAAGATTTGGATTTGTGACAGGATGTTTTGCTACAAATATAGTGCAGCAGTCTTCATAAGGCAAAATTGAAGTATTAAATGTTCCTATGTTTTCTGCTATTTTTATTATCTCTTCTTTATCAAATCCTATAAGTGGTCTAAAAATTGGCATATTTACACATTCGTTGGTAACAGCTATTGAATTAGTAGTCTGACTTGCAACTTGTCCTATGGACTCACCTGTTATTAGTGCGAGACAATTATTTTCTTTTGCTACCATCTCACTTATTTTCATCATAAGTCTTCGCATTATAATAGTTAATTCATCATGTGGGCATTTATCATATATTTCAAGTTGAATATCTGTAAAGTTCACAATGTGCAGCTTTACACATCCTGTATATCTTGATAAAATTTCTGCAAGTTTTATAACTTTATCTTTTGCCCTATCGCTTGTATAGGGTGGAGCATTAAAATATATTGCTTCTACGATTACACCTCTTTTTGCTATTAGGAACCCTGCAACTGGTGAGTCAATACCACCTGATAGTAGTAGTAAACTTTTACTTGATGTCCCTGTTGGTAAACCTTTAGCTCCATTTATAACTTCACTATATATGTTTATGTGATTTCTTATCTCTACATTTATTAACACATTAGGGTTATGAACATCTACTGTAAAATTTTTAAAATTTTCAAGGACATCGTGACCGAGTTCTGCATTAATAGTATCAGAGTGCATTGGAAATCGTTTATTCACTCTTCTTGTTTTAATTTTAAATGATTTTTTTTCTGATTTTCCATAGATTTCATTAACATAATTAATGATAGTAGTTGATAATTCTTTATAATTAGTAGTAAAATCTATTTTATGAACAGGGCTTATACTATAGATACCAAATATTCTTTTTAAAGTATCAAGAATTTTTTGGTAATTATATTCTTCATTAATATCTACATAAACTCTTTCTTGTTCTTTATAAACTACAAAGTTATGTAAATAATTAGCAAGATGCAATCTTATATTATTAACGAGTGTATCTTCGAATTTATACCTATTTTTTCCTTTTAAGCCTATTTCTCCATATTTAATTAAAAAAGAGTAAAATTTCATAATGAGTATTTTACAATAAAATAGTATATTTCTCAATAATAAACTTAAAAAACTTGAAAAATTTTAAACATATGGTAAAATAGCAATTAATAGGATTTTAAAGGGGTAGATATGGATAAAAATAAATTTTTATCAATGGTTGACCACACAATATTAAAAGCGGATGCGACAAAAGAGCAAATTAATAAAGTATTGGAATTTGCTAAACATAATCATTGTGCATCAGTGTGCATAAATCCATATTATGTGAAATATGCTAAAGAATATTTAAAGGGAGTAGATGTTAAAGTTTGCACTGTCATAGGTTTTCCTTTGGGACAAAATACTATGGATGTAAAAATATATGAGGCAAAGGATGCAGAAAAAAATAATGCAGATGAAATAGATATGGTAATAAATATAGCAGCATTAAAAGATAAAAATTATGACTATGTTTATAATGAAATTAAAAATATTAAAGATAGCACAAAATTAGTTTTGAAAGTAATTATAGAAACTGCATATTTAACTGATGAAGAAAAAGAAAAAGTATGTGAGATTTGTAAAAAAGTTGGTGTAGATTTTGTAAAAACTTCTACTGGATTTGCACCAACAGGTGCAAAAGTTTCTGATGTAAAACTTATGAAAAGGGTTGTAGGAGATATAAAAGTTAAGGCAGCAGGTGGAATAAAAACAAAAAATGATATCATTGAATTGTATAATGCAGGGGCAGAAAGATTTGGTATAAGTAAGACAGAAGATATACTAAAAGGATTTTAATATGGAATATTTCTTATTTGTAGTTGGTTTAATATTTATAATAAAAGCAGGTGACAGCTTTGTAGATAGCAGTATTAATATTGCAAAAATTTATAAAGTGCCTGATGTTTTAATTGGTGCGACGATAGTTTCTGTTGGAACTACACTACCTGAAACTTTAGTGTCTGCAACAGCCGCAATTGAGGGTCTCAGTGAAATCTCATATGGCAATGCACTTGGTTCTATTTTTTGCAATACTGCTTTAATCCTTGCGATATCACTTATCGTAAAAAATGTTGAAATCAATAGAAAAAGTATACTAAGCATTGCAATATTTTTTTATGTGGCATTTTTTTATTATACGATAGTAAGTTTTGTAAAACATAGACTTGATAGAATAGATGGAATAGTCTTATTTAGTATATTTATTATATATATTATTTATATGATTCGTAATAAAGATGTAAGTAATGAAAAAAGTGACTATGAATACACTGGAAAAACACTAAGCAATGTGTTAGTAATGATTATTTCTGGGATGTTTCTTGCAATTGGTTCAAAACTCTTGGTTGAAAATGGAACAATTATAGCAAAAAACTTAGGTGTTCCTAATTCTGTTATCGGGATAACAATTGTAGCATTGGGGACTTCACTACCCGAACTAACTACTTGCATTAACTCTATTGTAAAAGGGCATAGTGGGCTCTCAATAGGAAATATTATTGGTGCAGATTTATTTAATTTAGTTATAGTGAGTGCAGTATCAATTATCATTAGACCTTTTTCTATACCAAGTGAAAAGTTAGTATTTGGGTTGAATTCAAGTTTAGTGGTGGATATACCAATAATTTTTATTGCTATGAGTTTGGTTATATTTCCTATACTGATTATGCAAAAAACATATAAAAAACAAGGAATTTTACTTATTGTTATGTATATTTTATTTTGCATATATCAATATTTTTGATTGATATAAAATCTCTTATTTTACTTGACTTTTTTAAAAATTTAATTAAAATAGTAATTACAAATGATTTAGGAGGAATTATAAATGAATAAAATTGAATTAATTGAAAAAGTTGTAGAAAAAACAGGATATACAAAAAAGGAAGTAGATGCTACAATTTCTGCAACTGTTGAGGCAATCCAAAATAGTCTAAAAAATGGAGAAAAAGTTGCAATTGCTGGTTTTGGGACTTTTGATGTTTCAAGTAGAAAGGAAAGAGAAGGGAGAAATCCAGCAACAGGTGAGACAATAAAAATCGCTGCAAGTAAGTCACCAAAGTTTAAACCAGGTAAGACATTCAAAGAAATGTTGAATTAATGAGGATTGATAGATATCTTAAATTATCTCGTGTTATAAAGAGACGAACCATAGCAAATGGACTTTGTGATAATGAAAAAGTATTTGTCAATGGTAAGTCTGTAAAAGCTCATTATGAAGTAAAAGTAGGAGATGAGATAGATATCCATTATGGAGATAATATTATATCTCATAAGGTTGTTTTGATACCATATGATTCAAAGAGAAAATAAAAAAAGTTCAATTAAACAAAGTATTTTAAGATTTTTTTGTATTGTTGTTATATTGGTGTTTGTTTTTTTGATAAACAAAATAATTATAGAAAAGAACAATGTAGAAATGCAAGTAAGATTAAACAATCAAACAATGTATGATTTAAATCATCAAATAGAACTTGAAGATATGAAAACTGATGAATTAAATGATAAAAAAAACACTATAAATTCAAACAACAACATTGAAAAAATCGCAAGAGAACAATTTGGCTTTATTAAAAGCGATGAGATAATTTTAAAGCCTAAAAGTAAATAAGCCTGCAAAAACTAAATTAGGAAACTGATTTAGTTTTTTTATTATTTGACTAATATTAAAACTAATGATACTATAATTATGGTGAAATGATTGTGTGTGGGATAAGCACCAAATTGTTAAGGTATTTTTTTGATATTTTTATAAAACTATATAGGAGATTTAATTAATTTAAAATGGAAACAATAGATATAGTAATTCCTTGTAAAAATGAAGAAACAAATATTTATAATATTTACAATGAATTAAAAAAACAAGAGAGTAGACTGAGAAGTGAATATGATGTAGATTTTAACATTATATTTGTTGATGATGGTTCAACTGACAATACAATAAAAATAATAAAAAGTTTAAGTGTAGAAAATAAAAATGTTAAATATATATTTTTTTCAAAAAACTTTGGGAAGGAATCAGCGATTTTTGCAGGACTCAAAAAAAGTAATAAAGAATTTACAATACTTATGGATTGCGATATGCAAGATCCACCAGAATTAATAATTGATATGTATAAAGCTGTAAAACTAAATAATTATGATGCTTGTGGAACGAGAAGGGTTAGTAGAGATGGAGAGCCGAAGATTAGGTCTTTTTTTTCTAATATGTTTTATTATTTTTTTAATCTTATGACAAATCTAAATTTGCCTAATGGAGCGAGAGACTTTTGCATAATGACTAAAAAATTTAAAGATGCAATTATCGAAAATTCTGAAAGGAATAGGTTTTTCAAGGGTCTATTTTGTAGTGTTGGATTTAATATAAAATGGATAGAGTTTAAAAATGTTAAAAGATTTGCAGGCGAAACAAAGTGGAGTTTTTATAAATTATTTTTGTATTCAATAGATGGACTAACTTCTTTTAGCAGTGCTCCTATTTTTATTTCATCAATCATAGGTGTTATGTGCTGTCTCATTTCTTTTATGTTTTTAATTTTTATAATAATTAGGGCTATGCTATTTGGCGATAGAGTTATAGGTTGGCCATCTCTTGTGGCAATAATTCTATTTTTCAATGGATTGCAATTTTTATTTATAGGAATTATTGGAATTTATATATCAAAAAACTATGTTGAGTTAAAAAATAGACCATTATATTTTATTAAAGAAGAATTATAATTTTGAGGGATGTATGGATAAAAAAAATACAAATGAAGAGTTTATAAAAGTTAGGGGTGCGAGTGAACATAATTTAAAAAATATTGATGTAGATATACCGAGAAATAAATTAGTTGTTTTGACAGGTGTATCTGGAAGTGGAAAGAGTAGTTTGGCATTTGATACAATTTTTGCAGAGGGGCAGAGAAGATATATGGAGTCATTATCTTCATATGCTAGACAATTTTTAGGTCAGATGGAAAAACCAAAAGTTACAAGCATTACTGGTTTATCACCTGCAATTTCTATAGACCAAAAGTCTACAAATAGAAATCCAAGGTCTACTGTTGGAACTGTTACAGAAATATATGATTATTTAAGATTATTATTCGCAAGGATTGGAATTCCACATTGCCCTAAATGTGGGAAAGAAATAAGAAAACAAACTGTTGATGAAATAGTTGATAGCATAATGAATTTGAAAATTGGAACCAAAATTCAATTAATTGCACTTGTAGTTCGTGGCAAAAAAGGGAGACATGAAAAAATATTTGAATCTGCAAAAAAATCTGGTTTTGTTCATATTAGGGTAGATGGAATACTTTATGACATAAATGAAGAAATAAATCTCGATAAAAACATTAAACATGATATTGAAATCATTGTGGATAGATTGGTCATAAAAGAGGGTATAGAAAAGAGATTGACTGATAGTATTGAAACTGTTTTTAAAATTTCAAATGGATTATTGCAAGTTGATGTAATAGATGGAAAACCTTTAAATTTTAGTCAAAATTTATCATGCCCTGATTGTGAGATTAGTATAGAAGAAATCGAGCCAAGGTCTTTTTCTTTTAATAACCCATTTGGTGCCTGCCCTGATTGCTTGGGATTAGGCTATAAGCAAGAATTTAGCGAAAATTTAATGATACCAGATGAAAATCTTTCTATAAACGAGGGAGCAATAGTAGTGCCGGGTTGGCAGTCTTGCAATAAAGATGGTAGTTATACTAATGCAGTATTAAAATCATTGTGTAAAAAATATAATTTTGATTTAGATACTCCATTTAATAAATATCCTAAAAAAATAAGGAATATAATTTTATATGGCACAGGGGATGAAACTTTAAGAGTTAGATATCAATCCCAGTGGGCTAATAGTAAAAATACATATGAAGTAATGTATGAAGGCTTGATTGAAAATGTAAAGAGAAGATATATGGAAGCATCTGATGCAGTTAAGCAAGAATATGAAAATTATATGGAAATATCAGAGTGTGCTACTTGCCACGGACAGAGATTAAAAAAGAGTTCTCTTGCTGTCACGATACAAAATCAAAATATTGCTGATGTATGTAGTTTATCAATAGAAGATTTTTATATATGGATTACAAATCTTAAATTAACCTCAATACAAGAAAAAATTGGAGAATTGGTAATTAGAGAAATAAAAGCTAGAACAAAATTTTTGATTGATGTGGGGCTTGGTTATTTATCGTTTAGCAGAATGGCAAATACTTTGAGTGGTGGAGAATCACAGAGAATAAGACTTGCTACACAAATAGGGACAGGTTTGGTTGGTGTAGCATATATTTTGGATGAGCCATCAATAGGTTTACATCAAAGGGATAATGATAAATTAATTAGTACTTTGAAATATCTAAGAGATCTCGGGAATTCGGTTATAGTAGTTGAGCATGATGAAGACACAATTAGAAATTCTGATTTTATAGTTGACATAGGACCATATGCAGGGGTAAATGGTGGCGAAGTGATAGCTACTGGAAATGTTTTAGATATTTGCAAATCAAAAAAAAGTATAACTGCAAAATATTTGACAGGTGAAATTAAAATTCCTGTAAATGAAGAGAGAAGAGAGCCAAAAGGATTTATTGAAATAAAAGGTGCAAGAGAAAATAATTTAAAAAATATTGATGTAAAAATTCCTCTTGGTGTGTTTACTTGTGTGACAGGAGTTTCTGGCAGTGGAAAATCAAGTTTGATAAATGAAATATTATATAAATCATTGTCAAAAACATTAAATAAAGCAAAAAATATTCCAGGAAAATATAATAAAATTGTTGGGGTTGAAAAATTAGATAAGATAATAATGATAGACCAAAGCCCTATTGGTAAAACTCCAAGAAGTAATCCTGCTACATATACAGGAGTTTATGATAATATTAGAGATTTATTTGCAAGTACAAAAGATGCAAGAGAGAGGGGGTATACAAAAGGTAGATTTTCTTTTAATCTAAAAGGTGGAAGATGTGAGGCTTGTCAAGGTGATGGAATAGTGAAAATAGAAATGCACTTTTTACCTGATGTTTATGTCCCTTGTGATGTGTGTCATGGGAAAAAGTATAATAGGGAAACATTAGAAGTAAAATATAAAGATAAAAATATTTTTGATATATTAGATATGACAGTTGATGAAGCTTGTGAGTTTTTTAAAAATATTCCAAACATATATAAATATTTAATTACTTTAAAAGATGTAGGGCTTGGTTATATTAAATTGGGACAACCATCTACCGAATTAAGTGGTGGAGAAGCACAGAGAATTAAACTTGCAACAGAATTATCAAAGAGAGCTACAGGGAAAACGATATATGTATTGGACGAACCTACGACAGGACTTCATTTTTATGATGTTCATAAATTAGTTGATATCTTACAAAGGTTAACAGAAAGTGGTAATACAGTGGTTGTAATAGAACATAATCTTGATGTGATAAAGACAGCAGATTATATAATTGATTTAGGTCCTGAGAGTGGAGATAAGGGTGGAGAAATTGTGGCGATAGGAAAACCAGAAGAAATTATAAATAATAAAAAATCATATACAGGTATGTATTTAAAGAAAATGTTATAAAAAAATTGGAGATTTTTTATGATAGAAGTTGCAGTTTTAATACCTACATATAATGAAGGTTTGACAATTAGGAAAGTTGTTAGTGATTTTTCAAAAAAATTAAGTAAAAATGATAGAATTTTTGTTTATAACAATAATTCAACTGATAACACAGTGTCTATATTAAATGAAATGAAGCAAGAAAAAGAATTTTGTGATATTTTGATTATAAAAAATGAATATGAGCAAGGTAAAGGCAATGTAATAAGGAGAATGTTTAGAGAGATAGATGCCAAATATTATGTTTTAGTAGATGCAGATGATACATATTCTGCTGATGATTTAGATAAATTACTAAATTTAGTAAAGTATGAAAATGTAGATATGGCAGTAGGGGATAGATTATCATCAACATATTTTAGTGAAAACAAGAGAGCATTTCATAATCTTGGAAATAATTTAGTCAAGTTTTTTATTAATCTAATTTTTCATACTGATGTAAAAGATATAATGACTGGATATAGATGCATGAGTTATAATTTTGTAAAAACTTTTCCAGTTATGTCAAAGGGATTTGAGATAGAAACAGAGATGACTATACATGCACTTCAATATAATATGTCAGTTAAAACTGTTGTTATAAAATATAAAGATAGTATTGAAGGCAGTGTGTCAAAATTAAATACATATACTGATGGAATAAAGGTATTATTTACAATTTTTAGATTATATAAAAATAATAAGCCTTTTTCTTTTTTTGGAGTTTTAAGTATTATTTTATTAATATTTTTTATGATTTTATTTATACCAATTTTTATAAATTTTTTAAATGTTGGCTTGGTTTTTAAAATTCCAACTTTAATTATTAGTAGTATAGTTTTGGTAATCTCTATTATAACTT
This sequence comes from uncultured Lachnospiraceae bacterium, assembly GCA_946403075.1. Classification (GTDB taxonomy): domain Bacteria; phylum Bacillota; class Clostridia; order Lachnospirales; family Lachnospiraceae; genus UBA3633. The sequence continues at coordinate 31,745 of CAMIYN010000023.1, forward strand.
TTTTTACAGGTGTGATATTACAAAGTATATCAGAAGAGAGCAAAAAAAATTTTGAATTTAAATTAAATATATTGAGTAGACTAAATAAATAATTTATTATATAATTTTAAAAATAAATTAATAAACCTCTAATTAATAAAAAATTTTATATAAGGTTTGTTGTGGAGCCTATATAAATTAATATTTTTTAAAAAATTGTGAAATGCATTTTAATAGAGGTTCTTTAAAATAATACTATAGGAGGATTTTATGGACGGGAAAAATAAAGTTTATAATTTTTTAAATGAGGTAAAAACTTATTATATTGCAACCATTGAGGGAAATAAGCCACATGTTAGGCCTTTTGGGACAATTTTATTATTTAATGATAAACTCTATATTCAAACAGGAAAGGGTAAGAAAATCGTTGAACAAATTAGATTAAATCCTAATGTTGAGATTTGTGCCTTTGATGGAAAGAGTTGGGTAAGAATTTCTGCCGAACTTGTAAGTGATAACAATTATGAAGCTAAAGTTAAAATGCTTGAAAAGATGCCTGAATTAAAATCGATGTATTCTGCTGATAATGATAGTATGGAATTGTTTTATTTAAAAAATGCTACTGCTACATTTAGTTCATTTACGAGTGAAGCAGAAGTTATAGAGTTTTAATTTTTATATTAAATATTTTTAATTAAATTATTATGGAGATTAAAAAAAATGAAAGAATTAAAAAAAGATTTATCAAATTTTTAAAAAATGATAATAATGAAATTTATGAATTACTTGAGAATTTATCAAAAAATATGGTATTGATTTTATTAAAAAAAATATGTTTTTCATTAAATTTATAATTTTTTTTAAATTATTTGAAAAATTTATAACTGTTTTGATTACTTTGATATTTATGTTTTTAATGATTTTAATGATGATGCTTTTTATAAAATAATAAGGAGGGTTAATTATGATTTATGATTACAAAGTTATGACAAGAGATGGAAGTGAATTGAGTTTAAGTGAGTATAAAGGAAAAGTAATAATGATTGTAAATACTGCTACAGGTTGTGGATTTACACCACAATATGCTCCAATAGAGCAAATGTATAAAGACTATCATGCCAAGGGGCTTGAGATTTTAGATATACCTTGCAACCAATTTGGTGGGCAAGCACCAGGTAGCGATGATGAGATACATGAATTTTGCACTTTACATTATAATACTACTTTCCCACAGATGAAAAAATCTGATGTAAATGGTGAAAATGAATTGCCATTATATACTTATTTAAAATCTGAAATTGGATTTAAGGGTTTTGGGGATAGTGAGATGGCAAAAAAATTAAATGAAATGTTTTCAAAAATGAATCCTGATTGGGATAAAGGCCCAAGCATAAAATGGAATTTTACAAAATTTATAGTTGATAGAAATGGAAAAGTAGTAGAGAGATTTGAACCAACAGCAGATATGAAGGATGTAGAAAATTGTATAAAATCACTACTTTAATGTTGTTTGTAGTGGCGAACCATTAAAAGGTAGGGGCGAAGCACCGCGAGCCCGTTTGCAATACAGTAGTGGTAGTCGTAGTGGCGAACCATTAAAAGGTAGGGGCGAAGCAATGCGAGCCCGAAGCAATACAGTAGTGTTAGTCGTAGTGGCGAACCATTAAAAAGGTAGGGGCGAAGCACCGCGAGCCCGAAGCAATACAGTAGTGGTAGTCGTAGTGGCAAACCATTAAAAGGTAGGGGCGAAGCACCGCGAGCCCAAAGCAATACAGTAGTGGTAGTCGTAGTGGCGAACCATTAAAAGGTAGGGGCGAAGCACCGCGAGCCCGAAGCAATATAGTAGTGTTAGTCGTAGTGGCGAACCATTAAAAGGTAGGGGCGAAGCCCCCCGTGCCCGTCGCAAGACAGTAGCTAAAGTTGTAGGGGCGAAGCACCGCGAGCCCATAGCAAGAAAGTAGAGTTAGTTGTAGGGCGAAGCCCCCGTGCCCTAATGAGAGATTTTAGTGGTTCGCACTTATGATGGCAACGATGTTTTATCCCTACAAATTAAAAAATATGGAGGTTATGTAATTTTATATTACAAATATGGAGTATGAAAAGATTAATAGTTATTTTATTTATAATTATTAGCATTTGTGGATGTGCTAATAGTAATAGCAATGTAGATATCTATGAAAAAGTTATGAAGGAAGGAATAATAAATATTGCTATGGAGGGGACTTGGAGTCCTTGGACATATCACGATGAGAATAATAATCTGGTGGGTTTTGACACAGAGATAGGAGAAGAAATAGGAAAGAGACTTGGTGTTACGGTTAATTTTGTAGAAGGAGAATGGGATGGTCTCCTTGCTGGTCTTTCAGTTGGTAGGTATGATGTAATGATAAATGGTATAGATATTACAGAAGAGAGAAAAAAAAGTTATGATTTTAGTAATCCCTATGCATATATGAGGACTGCAATTATTGTAAATAAAGATAATGATTATATAAAATCATTTGATGATTTAAAAGGATATAAAACTGCGAATACAATTTCAAGCACATATGCACAAGTCGCTGAAAAATTTGGGGCAGAAGTTATAGCTGTTGATGATTTAACACAGACTTTTGAACTCTTGGAACAAAATAGAGTTGATGCCACATTAAATGCAGAAGTGACATATTATGACTATGTAAAAACCCAAAATGATGAAAAAATAAAAATTGCTGCACTTAGTGATGAAGCAAACCTTGTAGGAATAGCAGTAAAAAGAGGAAATAAAAAAATGGTTGATGCAATAAATGAGATATTAAATGAAATGAAAAGTGATGGGACTTTAAAAGATTTATCTTTAAAATATTTTGGGGTAGATGTGACAAAATAAAATATGAAAACTTCTAATAATATTAATTTTAAAAATTTAAGTTTGAAAACTATCCATTATTAGAGATTGCATAAAAAAAGAATTGATTAAAAAGTATATTTGAAATATAGTGATTAATAGTTTTAATAGAATTAATAAGATATTAATATACCATTAATCTTTATATAGTTATTTATAAACTAAAACTCAATAAGGTTTTAGTTTTTTTGTATTCAAAATTTTTTTATGGATATGTGCTGGCATGTCAATAGACAGGTCGCCCTACGATTAACTCTAATGTCTTGCGACGGGCTCGTTTAGGGCTCCCAGTGGTTCGCCCCTACGGCTAACACTACTATCTTGCTGCGGGCTCGTTTAGGGCTCCCACTGGTTCGCCCCTACGGCCCCTACATTTTTTAGTTCGCCCTTACAAATACACCCCGGTATAAAGTCAATATTTCATAGAACTATTAAAGGGGGATTTAAGACTTAT
>CAMIYN010000024.1 GCA_946403075.1 uncultured Lachnospiraceae bacterium
TTATAATTTTATTATACAAAAAATTAGTTGTTATATCAATAAAATTTTAATTAATTTAATAATTCTTCTATATTTTTTATCATTTCATCATAATACATAATATTTATTGTTAATTTAATATTTGTATGTCCAAAGCAACAACACAAAATGTGACCTTTACAATAATAATGTGTATGACCATTGCAACAATAATAGCCACTGCAACCAACTGGTCCTTCATCTTCCTCTGGTGATTCTTCGTGACTACAATACGGATAATCCGCATTATAATCAGTGCAATTAGTAGGTAAGTCATTACTTATGCCATGAGGACAATAATAAACTACAAATGTCTCTCCATCCTCCGTTTTGGTTTTTGTTATTTCTCTTCCATGATAACAATCAATGGCTGATACTTCACAACCTCTAAAGCTTTTAGTTGTTTTTGTAAAACTTTCTTTTCCATCAGCATGCACTTCACAAGTGCCATCTGCTTCAAACAATTCAAATAACTCTCTTATTCCCGATCCACTCATTTCATTTGCCATTATTGCCAAATCAATATATTCATAAAAATTTACTAAAAATGGATCATATTTTAAATCAGTGTTAAAATGTCCTAAAATGACACCATCATCTCTGCCTTGACACAAATCATCCCCACAATAATATTTTACATAAGCACATCCATGTTCACAAGGATATAAATCAGTAGAGGTTCCTGTAAAAGTATGAGTTGCCCAAAATAGTTTTGTAAATAATTCATCTATATTTTCATCATATCTATCTATATCAGTTTGCATTGCAGTAGTTAAAACTGTTATCATATCACTAAAATTACTTTCGCCATCTTTTCTATCTGCACCATTTTTTTGCCAAACAATTGATTCAATTCCATTTACATAATCTTCATTAATCATCTCTTCTATATTACTTTTTCCATTGACACCATAATAGATTTTTTCACCTCTTTTATTTAATTTGTTTGCATAGCCTATTTCCATTTCTTTTATTTGATATTCAAATTCTCTATTTAATTTTATATATAAATCACCCAATCTCTTAAGTGTAGTATTATTCATAAGTGGTTGTGATTTTATAACTCCTTCTAAAAACAATTGCTCCCTTTCACTATTTGAAGAAATAATTGAAACTATAAAAATCGCTGAAAGTACTAAAATAAATCCTACACAATATTTCATTAATTCTTTTTTAAATACTTGATATTTTTTTTGATTCATTCTCATATTTTAATCCACATATTTTTTATTATATATATTTAACTCTCTAATTATTAGTTCAGTATCTACTATGCAATATATACCTTTTGTTAATTTGCAATTTAATAAATTATCGCTATTACAATCTGTTTTTAAAGGCATTAATTTATTATCTTCATATTTACACACTATTAAAAACTCACATCTATCTGATACTTTTGTAGCATCAAAAGTAATATTTAATATATTCTCATCAATATTATGTATATTAAATAAACAACCTACTACAGCATTTGAATTTTCTAAATTTGCATTAATATATTCTTTTATAATGATTTTGTCATCTATCACACCATTCACATCACCTTCAATATTTTTTATAAATATATTACCCTCTCTTAATTTGTCAGGAACTCTTGTCATATCAAAATTTTGTTTTATTAATCTCTCACTATCAAGTGTGACACCATCTGTTTTATTTTTATTTGGATTAAGACCTAATTTTAATTCATCACCATCACTTATAAAATCTTCATCTGTATCAGTTTCTATTGGGTTTGTATTATATTTCATTATTTCATCATAATCAGTTAAAGTGTCATAATCTGTATCTACATTAAATAAATCAGTTCCATATTTTATTTCTTCTAAATTTTTAAGTTTATCATTGTCAAAATCTCTATCTCCATCATTTATTCCATCATTAAATGTATCTTTTGATAAAGGATTATAGTCAAGTAATAATACTTCTATATAATCATTTAATCCATCGCCATCTGTATCAATATTAAATTTATCAGTCATATATTGATATTCCAAATAATCTACAAGCCCATCTAAATCTGTATCATTTTCATAATCTAATTCGTTTATTTCATATTCACTATCATAAAAAAATGAAATTTTATATGCAAATCTAAATACTTTATCATTAAAAATCGCACTTTCAAAAATTACTTTTTCATATGTTTTTCCATATTCATAAATTTGTGGTTCATATGTTTTTGCAAATGTGATTTTATTTAAAATAACATTAAAAATTAAACTCAAAAATAAAAATATTATAAAAATTAAAAATGGATTTTTTCTATCAAAAAAATCATCCTCTTTTTTTACATTTTTATAAAACCCTGTAAATAAAAATAATACAAACAAAACTATAGCAACAATAATTAAAAATTTAAATACATCAATAATCCCTTTTTTTGTTTTTTTAGATTCATATGAAATATTGTTTTCTTTCTCATTAATCTCTAAACTTTTTTTTATAATGCTATCATCAATAATATTTCCTAAATCATCATATACTATATTGCCATTTTGGTCTTTTAAATAACTTTTATGATATTTATATATATAATTATATTTTTTTTCTGATTTGTGATTAATTTTTACTTCAATTTTTTTTTCATTTTTATTTGTGCCATTTTGCCTAAAACCAGATGGGTTAATCTCTTCTATAGTGACATTTGCAGATTCATATGAATTTTTATTTTTAATTGATAATTCTATTTTTACGCTATCATCAATTTCTTTTTTATTTTCATCTTTTTCTACAAATTCAGATATTTCTTTTGTGCTACTTCCATATGTAGGAGATTTTTTAACAACCTCAATATTTAAATCGATTTCTAATCCATTTAATTCTATATTTTTTGAATATGTGGTATAACAAAATAAATTTAATAAAATTATTATAATAATAAAATAAAATGTAATATTTAATATTTGGTTTTTAATAATTTTCAAATATTTCAAATTTTACTCCTTTAAATTTTGCATATTCAAAACTGTTTATATTAAGGGCTCCCGAAGGTTCGCCCCTACGGCTTTTGCTACTGTCTTCATACGGGCTCGTGGTACTTCGCCCCTACGGTTTTGGGTTCGCCCCTACAATTTTCTCTTCGCTCCTACGATTGTTTACTTCGTCCCTACGGCTCTTCATCTCCTGAGGTGTTTATGAGTGAATATATTAAGTTATTTTTTTCATACCTATTTACAAATGGAATTGTTATTTGATTATTTAATACTTTACCTGCACCAATTACTAAAATGCCTTCGCCTGCTTTTTTATTTCTTATATATTTCAATTCTTCATTTGTAAGATTAAGAGTATTTCCAATTATCTCTCTATCTTTTTCAAGCATTGAAAGTAAAATATTCATATTTGTGTTTGCTACTACTTTTCTACCATCTTCGCTACTTAATAAATCCTCTGGATTTTGTGTTATACCTACAGGACAACCTTTATATTTTCTAAGCATCTTCCAATATTTTGCCATCCAAGATGCCGTCTCTTCACTTTTAAACATCAAATGAAATTCATCTATAATTAAATCTGTTGGTATACCCAAGTCTCTATTTTTACAAATTTTAAGCCAAATGGTATCACAAATAACTTGCATAGCAAGAGTTTTTAAGTCTTTTCCAAGTTTTGACAAATTAAATGTAATTAATTTATTGCTAAAATCTATATTTGATTTACCACGAAACAAAGTGCAGTGTGATTTATCGCTGTAATATTCTACTGCTTTTAAAATTTCTATGTCTTCGTAACTGTTTTGGTAATAATTGTTTTGATTCAAGTTAGGCTCGCAAAGCTTCACCCCTACGATTGTTTGGTTCGCCCCTACAACAACACTACTGTCTTGTATTGGGCTCGCAAGCTTCGCCCCTACGGTTTTCTCTTTTGCCCCTACGGTTGCTTGATTCGCCCCTACAAAATATTTTCCAATATTGCTAACACCAATAATTTGTCTAAGGGCTTCTACAAAATCTTCAATGGTTGGAATATCGTTTTTGTCATTTGTCCTTGACCATTTTTCATATATTAATCCTACAGCATGTGATATAGTTGTTCTCTGTCCTGATGTTATAGGTTTATGTAGCATTTCACTACATACTGATAATATAAAATCTTCTTTATCTGATATACTATTATCTCCATACGACAAATCTATATCAAATAAATTTATATGAGAATTACCACCACCAGTTATCTCAATATTTTCTCCACCAAGTGCTGTTGTTAATTTCCCATACTCATTTTCATTATCAATTATTATAGTTGACCTATTTTTACCACTAAGCACTCTATAAAGAACTGTCTCTTTTGCTTTATAGCCTTTTCCTTTGCCAGACATACCAAGTATAAGTGAATTATAATTATCCCCACTCATTATGTCATACATTACTGGGTTATTTGTTAATTTGTTTACTCCATAATAATCACCATCTTTTAAAATACAATCAGCTGCATAAAAAATATTAAAAGCACATAAACTTTCAGTATCAAAAGTTTTTGCATATGGTGTTTGATTGACCCCATTTGGCAGAATACTATTAAAAACATTTTCCTGCATTTTGTCAGCAATTTTTATATTAAGTCCATTTATCGCACATTTCTTTATCAGTTTATAAGTCCTTTCTTGTAATAGTCTCATATCATCTTCCATTATCATCATATACATACTTACATCAAATAAATTTTCATCTCTTCTTTTTAGACTATCATTGATATACACTGCTTCTTCTTTTCTCTGCACTGCATTTCGTGGAAGTAAATCCTTACTTAAGCCTTGTTTTGATAATTCCATTTCTAACCTATATATTTCACCATCAGCATTACCAAGTTCTAATTCAACTTCTCTTATAGCATCTTGAAGTTGTAATTTTCTAATTTTTATGCAAGTTATTACTTCAAAATCATTATGAATAATATTATTTAATGCCGATACATCTACTATTTTATAGTTATTATAAAAATAAAAATTCCTATATAATTTATCAGACACAAGCATTTCTTTATCATTAATTATAAAATTTGTTGGTCTAATTAATTCTTTTACTGAAATCCCAAGTTTCTTTCTTGTTTCTTCATTCATTAATTTTTTGAAGTTTGAATTTTTATCTCTTTCATTTTTATTATAAAAAATAGATAAAAATTTATATATATTATCTCTTTTTAATTCATATAATTTAGCACCCTCTAATTGTTCAATTTCTGAATTAAACATATGTTCTAACATTTCAAAATTTGTCCTTGCTGAATTTAAGTTTTTTGCTTCAATTTCAAATACAAAATATTTATCTACTACAAATGTGTTATTATCTCTATCTAAATTGTTTTTCATTGTTTCATTTACTGCTTTCTTTAAATCTACAAATGTTTTGTTAGTGGGTTCGCAATCTTCACCGCTACTACGAACATTACCATCTTGCTTAGGGCTCGCAAGCTTCGCCTCTACAATTTTTGGGTTCGCCCCTACGATTTTCTCTTTTACCACTACGGTTGTTTGATTTGCCCCTACAATATCATCAACATCAAATAGAATATTTTTTGACAAATCTATCCTTCTATTTCTTAAAATTATTGATAGTCCTACATTTGTATCAATAACATTTAATATTCTTTTATATTGGTCAAGTATTTCTCTCTTTTTATTCATTTCCTGTAAACAAAAATTTATATCTATAAATTTAAATATTTTCACATATCTATTATTTATAGATTCTATAATATTATCTTCCGTTACATTATTAATAATGATACTATCAAGTATTGTTTTTTTATTTTTTCTATGCAATTCTCTAAAAAACTCTGTTTCTCTCATATATTTAAAAATTCCTTTTTATATAATTCAATATTTTTTGTTACTCTACAACTATCGCTACTATATTGCTTCGGGCTCGCGGTGCTTCGCCCCCACGATTAACTCTACTGTATTGCATTCGGGCTCCCAATGGTTCGCCCCTACGACTTTCGCTACTTTCTTGCTGCGGGCTCGCGATGCTTCGCCCCTACGATTTCGATTCCATCCTATAAACGAATGGAGCAAATTTGCAATATGCGAAATGTGAAAATTATTACCTAAACTCTCTATAATTATTGAATGGATTTGTCATAAAATACGATATAGCTAATTTGCCTGTTTCTTGTTCTCTAACTAATTTATCTAATATTACACCATACTCATTACACAATTTATCTATTTTTTCAATTTTTGTGAGCTGTTTTTTTCTCTTTATTTCTCTATCTACAATCAAAAATGTATTTACATATTTTTTATTATCTATCTTTTTAAAATAACATATAACTTCTGCATACCTTTTTACTTTGTTTACAAATTTTTTATATTTTTTATTATCATATATATTCAACATATAGATGACATAATGCTTATCACTATTTTTAATTTTTACTTCTTTTTCTTTATCATCTTTTTTTATAAATAACTTATTCAAAAAACTAAAATTTTTTATTATATCTATATTTTGTTTTTGATGATTTTTATTTCCAAATTTTAAATCAATATTTTTTTCATAATTTATTAATTCATCATTAGATAGTCCTTTTAACTCCGTATTAAAACTAAATTTATTCACTATATCTATAAATATGTCATCATTTTTTTTATATTTCAAATTTAACAACAACTGTATTTTGTTTTCACTCTTTTTTATATTTTTCACATACCTAACTTGCATTAGAATTAAATTTTCAAAATTAAAAAATTTATTAATATATTTATTTATGTATTTTCTATCAATTAAAAAACCTATTATATATTTATCTCCAATTTGTGTAATATCAGCATTAAATTTTTTTCTATTTTGTGTTTTTTTATCGATTATTAAAAATCTTAAATAATTAAATAACCTAATACCTGCTACCTTTTTAAATCCGACTGCCAAAATTACTATCATGGGAATTACTGATATTATAATTGCAGTAAATTCATCAAATATTTTTATTTTTGAAAAGCCTAATATATATCCGATTAAAAAAGAAATAGAAAATGCAAAAAATATAAATATAATATCTATTAAATCATATTTCCCAAAAATAGTTTGTTTATTTTGCCTCAAATCTCTACTAATATTTATTTGTCCGTTAAAATTTTTTTCCATATTTTTTATATTTTTGATTATTTTATTTAATTTGTAATGCTCTATCACTACAAATAACAACATTATAAAAATTTAGTATATGTGGGAGATTGATTCTCACACATACATTAGGGCATGGAAACTTCGCTCATACAACAACACTACTATCTTGCATTAGGGCTCCCGAAGGTTCGCCCCTACGATGGGCACGGAACCTTCGCCCTTGCATTTTGGGTTTGCCCCTACGGTATGTTTACTTTGTCTCTGCTTTTTTGATTCATTTATCAATTATGCTACTCCAATTATTTTTTTAGATATTTGACTACTGCTTATTATAACTATTACTTTACTCATAGAAACTCCAACAAATATCATAGCAAGAGTTAAAAACGAACCATTTGTTTCTGCAATTCCGTTAGTTAGTAATTCTTTCAAATAAGGATTTAACAATAAACTTGATAAATATAAAACTAAAACTATTACTGCTTCTTCTAAAACAAGTGCAATTAAAGTTTTTGTATATTCTAAAAATTTTGAATTTTTTAAATCACCTATAAAATCACCAAGAGCTAACATATAAAATACACAGTGCACAAAGAGTTTTATACTATTTACAAATATCACAACTACTAATGATAATTTACTTATCCAACTCACAACCCAAGGTATCATATATTGAGACCTAACTTGAGATTCTTTGCTCCTTATTATCATTTCATCAAGCAATGTATTTGTTTTCATTATTCCGTGTTGTTTCAGTATTTCATATGCAACTCTTTCTTTATTTAATATATCAATGTCTTCGGGCACATCAATAAAATTTGCTTGTGTCACATTTATGCAAAGGTTTAATACAAACCTAAAAAAGCCTAATATAAAATAAACTACCCATTTCAAACAAAAAATCATAATTATTGCAAAAATAAACTGAATATATTTTTTTATCATTAAGTTACTATCAACTTTTAAATCAAGTCCCGCACTATTTTCTTCATACATTTTTATAGAAAAATTGGCTACAAGAAACATAAATGTTATGCCGACGAGTAAACGATATATTGTACTTTTTGTAAAATCGCTATCCCAATAAATAAGAATTCTACCTATAAGACTATACATAAGGTTTATGGGATCAGATAATTTTTTTGTCCCAAGATTACCTGTTAAATCAAAAATATCTCCTACCATATCTTGCAAATCAAAAAAATCAGCAATTTCATTTTCTTCTTCTTGTGTTAATGCATTAGACAAAGTTGCTATTTGTTCACTATCTTCTGCAAAATTTATTTTTGCATTAAGAAAGATTATTGCTATACATATAAGTATTATTCTTAAAATAATTTTTTTATTCTTCACAAATAATTTATTTAACATTTTGTAATTTATGTAAGATCAAATAATGTTAATACCCATCTCATAACTATATATGAAATAGAAGCAGCAATTAAACACATAACTCCTGAAATAATTTTTTCTTGAACCTTATTTTTTGAACCACCAAAGCCACCTTGCTCCACATTATCTCTATGTGCAATAAATGCACCATATAATTCAATTCCTCCCATCACTACTGCAAATCCTGCCAACGCTCCAAAAAAAATTTTTATTCCTTTACTTGCTATTTCATTTACTTCATCTTCATCAGGTGTTGCTGCTGCAAAAATCTTGGTGCCATGGATTGTAATAAAAATACTTATCATAATTATCAAACTACTAATTTTTCTTTCAATTTTTTTTAACATTTTTTTCTCCTTTATTTTTTTTGTTTTGTATTGTGGGCACAGAAGCTTCGCCCTTACGATGGGCTCCCGAAGGTTCGCCCCTACAATTAACATTATTGTCTTACAAAAGGGCTCGCAAAGCTTCGCCCCTACATTTTGGGTTCGCTCCTACGGATTTTTCCGTCCTTACGGTTATTTATTTTATATTTGTAAATGCTGGACCAACTTTTTGCTTATCTATTTTTTCATTTAAAACTCTATCAAAACTCGGTCCTGTATTTTTATCTCTAACTATATCTTCATAAGATGTTCTTTCTTCATTAAAACCATAATTAAAATTGGTTATTTCATCATTTTCGTCTTCATCATCTATTTCTTCTTCTATGTCAGTTCCATCTTCATTGACTATGTCTAAATCCCAAAAATCTTCCACATATATTCCAAGTTTTTTTAACTCCTCTATTTCTTCTTCCTTTTCTTTCTTTTTTATAAGCTCATTTTTAAAAGCCTCTTTGCTAAAACTATATTTCAAATTATTTAATAAACAATTTCTATTTTTTGCACCATTCTCAATTTGCAACTCAAATCTCAATCTTTTTATACTTCTATCAAATGTGAATTGTAATTTTTGCTTATCATATTTATTTAACTCATTAGTTCTGTATATTTCTTCTAAATCATCAATTATTTTCATGTTTAAATATTTATCATATAAATCAGCATCATAAACTTTTAAAATATATTTTGTATCATCGGTATCATCTGTTACATATTCCAAAGATATATTTCCACTCACTCTATTAAAATTATTATTAGGATTTTTATATATGACATATCCATCTCTTGGATTGAAACTACTACAAGATTTCCAAATGACACCATTATATGTTTTCTTTTTAATTTTTTCTATAAATCTATTTGATTTATCAATATAATTTATCAAATCTCGGTTTAACTTATTATTAAAAATCTTTTCTGTTTTTTTTAAAACTACATCTTGACCTATCAAAATTTTGCTTTTTGTTTCATTTGTAGAATTTTCTTTATTTGGATTGTCATCTATTAAATCTTCAGTTTTCTCTTTTATTTGTCTTTCGATTGGGATAAAATTTTCATCAATTTCTCTTCCATAAATATCAACTATTTTATAATCAGGAGTCACCGTATCTATCAATAAATATCCATTTTCATCAAAATAATAATTATATCCTATCCCATCTCCATCATCATCTATTATTTCCCATTTATCCTTTGGATAATCTTCATATTTTGAAGCTTCATATATCCATCTAATATTTTTATTTAAAAAGTTTTTATTTTTTATTTCATTTTTTAGATTTTCTATCTTTTTTATTTGTTCTTTTTTCTTCTGTTCTTTTTGCTCTCTTCTAAGCCACCACATATTGTCTATATTTTGTATTTCAATATTTGTTTCATCCCCATACCAAAATGCATATGAAATATTATTTTTTAAAAATATTATTAAAAATATAATTAATAAAAAATTTTTTATATAGCTTTTATAGTTTTTCATATAATTTTAATTTTTTATTTTTCTAAATTTACCATTTCTTAAATAAATTTTTCTATCCAGAGCTCCTTTTGTTATACTAAGTTTTAATTCTAATACTTTTACATCATCCATATATTCTTCAACTACTTGTGGTTTGTTATCTACAAATTCATCATATATATCAATTAATTTCCCATCTGCATACATTTCTATACTCATATTACTATCTTTTGTTGCTATAAAATGTTTTTCATGAGCTATTTCAAATCTTATATAATTATTCTCTAGAACCAAAAATTTAACTGCTGCTTTGTTTCCATCAAGCACTAATACATCCTTCCATTTTTCTCCACCAAAAATTTCTACTTCTTCTACTTTTTCTATACACTTATTTTTAGCAGATATAAATTTTCTAAAATCTTTTCCAAAAACTATTTCAACTGTATTTTTATTATGATTTTTAAAACTATCTTCTTCATTATTCTTTTTATCATTTGAATAAATAATTCCACTATCTGCACTGTCACCATTTAATATATCAACATCTTTATTATATTTATTTTCAATGATTTGATTATTTATTGGTTCGTTTATTCCATTTGTCTCAAATTGTTTTAATTCATTTTTAATTTTTTTATTTGTATCTGTTTTTTTTGCATTAATAATATTATCAAAAAAATTAATTATTCCATTTGATGTAGTTTGTTTATTCTTAAGTATTTCGCCACTTGACAATAACTTTTTTATAACTACACCATTTTCAATTAATTGACCATCTGAATTTGTCTCTCTACCATATTTATCTTTATAATTTATTGCAAGATGCCCATTTTTATCAAATCTATAACACTCGGCCATCCCATCATTATTTGTATCTATCCACACCCATTTATTTTTTGCTATTACATCATTTGCATTTTTATACATTAAAACCCCATCTACTTCTACTAAAGCCCCTGCAAAAATTGATAAATTAAATAAAAAAACAAATACTATCAATATTTTTAGCAAATTAAATTTAAAATTTTTATTAAAATTTATAATATACATAATTTTGATAACATAAGAATTATTATGTGATCTATTTTTTTAAGAAATTAATTTCTTACTTAATATTTTTATTGATTTTTTAATATTATAATGTTAAAATTATTAAAAAATTAAGAAAAAACTAGCAAAATGGCATCATAATAATTCTTATGTTTATATTATTATTTTAAGACTTTCAAGTGTCATTTTTTCACTTATACTTGATAAGGTTTTTCTTAAATATATTCTTGTCGTATTTATATTTTGATGTCCCAATATATCTGAAAGTAAACTTAAACAATTTTCTCCATTTGCTTCAATGAATTTTATAGCAAAGTAATGTCTTAAATTGTGTGGATGCAGTTTCTTTTTAGAGATACCAAATTTCTTACCTAATCTCAACATTTTTCTATAAATATTTGACCTATTATCTACTTTTCCATTTTTTGTTATAAATATATTTCCTTTTAAAATATTTTTACTTTTACAATAAAATTTTAATTTTTCTCGTAAATCAATAGGCATAGGGACTTCTCTTCTATTTCCTTTATTAAATATTTCTATATAGCCTTTTTCTAATGTTTCATAAGTTAAATTTAATATTTCTGATACTCTCATTCCTGTTTGTATCATAGAAATAATTTCTAAATATAATTTTTTATCAACTTTATTAGATTCTCTTAATAATAAACTTATATCCATATCATTTAATAATTCATCTTCATTTAAAAATAGTTTCTTTTTACAATGTATTGATTTAGTTTTTAGATTATTTAAATTTTGAGATTCAAAAAACTGATTAAGCCCAAAAATTTTCAAATTTATAGTTGAGATTTTATATTTTTTACCGTTAATCTGTTTAAATGATTTTAGATATTCAATAAAATTTCTTATTACAAATACATTTATTTTTTTTATATCAAAATTATCTCTAATATTAGAGAATTCACAAAACTTTTTTAGCGATAAACAGTATGAATTAATTGAACTTTCTTCAATTTGTTTTATTCCCCACAAATAATCTCTAAATTCATTTACCAAAATATTTCCATAATTTTTCTCATGATACTTAATCATAATTTTCCTCCTTTTAATTTAAAATATTTAATACATATTATTCTAAAACAAAAAAATAACACCTTTAATCAAGTGTTCAAAAGAATATAAAAACAAGCCATTTAAGTGTTTTTATCAAAAAGTATTATATATTGTATTAACCTTTAAAAATATTTTTTATAATTTTTATATATGAAATGAATTTAAAAATATTTGACATCATTAATTTGTAAATTTATTATAAATATCACCCATATTATAAAGGGCTCCCAAAGGTTCGCCCCTACGACTTTTGCTACTGTCTTCATACGGGCTCGTGGTACTTCACCCCTACATTTTCACTCGCACCTGTATTTCAGCTGCACCTACAACCTACACGGCATTTAACTTTCAAACTTTTATTTTATAAGCAATAGGTTTTTTTGTTAATTTATAAAAATAATATTTATTTAACCTTTTTTAAGGGTTCAAAATATTGGACTGACAAAGCATTATGCCAATTTAGACTTTACAAATTTTTTGCCCTTACAAATTCTTTACTACAAATTCTATTTAACATCTTAATAAAAAACAATAGTTTTTTTTTATTCTTTTATGGTATACTTTTAGTTAATAATTTTTTTAAAATACAGGAGGCATATATGAAAAAATTTTTATCATTAAAAGAAAGTATTTTAATTGGAAGTATGCTCTTTGGTATGTTCTTTGGAGCTGGTAATTTAATTTTCCCTATTCACTTGGGGCAACTTTCAGGAAGTAATATTCTACCTGCATCTATAGGTTTTATACTTACAGCAGCAGGACTTCCACTCCTTGGTGTTGCAAGTATTGGTATTAGCAAAAAAAATGATTTATTGGAATTAAGTAGTTTAGTGGGTGAAAAATACAAATACTTTTTTACCATTGCTCTATATTTAACAATAGGACCATTTTTTGCAATTCCAAGATGTGCTACCACTTCATTTACCATTGGTATTCAACCAATGATTGAAAGTAATAATATCTTTTTATCTCAGCTGATATTTACTTTTATATTTTTTGCTATTGTGCTTTTATTTTCTCTAAAGCCAAATAAGATTATGGATTGGATAGGAAAATATATAAACCCTGCTTTTTTGTTCTTTTTACTATTTTTAATTATTAGATTTTTAATTAGTCCTATGGGAGATTTTAAATCAATAAACCCTGAGGCATCTTTTCAAACTGCTCCTTTTTTTAAAGGCTTTCTTGAAGGATATAATACAATGGATGCAATAGCTTCTCTCGCCTTTGGCATAACGGTTATTGAAGTTATTAGGAGTTTAAAAATAACAGACACAAAATACATAGCACTAAATACAATTTTGTCTGGTGTCATTAGTTGTGTGTTTATGGGATTAATATACACTGCCACAATAATTATTGGGGCATCAAGTAGAAATGTTTTTTCTATTACAGAAAATGGAGGAATTGCACTTTCTCAAATATCAAATTTTTATTTTTCTAATACAGGAAGACTCTTTTTGTTTTTTATAGTAACTCTTGCCTGCTTAAAAACTTCTATTGGTCTTGTAGTTAGTTGCTCTGAAATGTTTTATAAATTATTTCCAAAATTTATAAGTATTAAAAAATGGGTTTGGATATTTACTCTTTTTTCATTTTTCATATCAAACTTTGGGCTTACATCAATTATACAATACTCTATTCCAGTCCTTATGTTTTTATATCCTCTAACTATAAGCCTTATATTACTTGCTCTATTTGGCAATTTTTTTAATTATGAAAAACCTGTTTTTGTTTTTGTAACTATTTTAAATTTATTAGCTGCATTTTTAGACTTTTTGGTAGCACTACCTGGAAATTTAATCAGTCCTATTTTTATATCAAATTTAAAAACTTTCTTAAATCAACATTTGTTATTTTTTGATATTGGGCTTGGCTGGGTGTGCCCTTCACTAATTGGGTTAGTTATAGGTTTAATTTTTATACGGATTAAAAAACACTAATATTAAACTTTAAATTTTATTTAATAAAAAAATGTAAAATTAAATTTTACATTTTTTTTATTTTTTTATAATCAGGTATATATTTTTTTACTATTTCATAAAATTTTTTACTATGATTTGGAACTAATATATGTGTCATTTCGTGCAAAACTATATACTCTATAAATTCATCTTTCTTTTTTGCTAGATTTTTATTAAATCTAATAGTTCTCTTCCTATAAGTGCAAGAACCCCAAAGTGTTTTCATTTGCCTTAGTGAATATTTTTCTACTTTTACACCAAGGAGCCCTTCATACTTTTCTATATAAAAATCTATTTTTTCTTTTAATGCATTAATTTCATCTTTTGTTATATCTGTGTCTATTTCTTCTCCCATATTTTTTAATGCATCTACTTTTTTTATAATCCAGTCCATTTTTTCATCCAAAAAACTATATATACTTTCTTTTGAAACCCAAAGTGGCACTACATAATATATTTCTCCCCCACTTCTTATTGATAAATGTAATGATCTGCAACGGCTTCTCGCAAAGTTTATTATTATATTTTTGTAAATTATTCTTTTATAATTAAGTTTCTTTCTCATATTTTTTATAAATTTATTATATAGCAAAGCCAAGGAATCATAACAAAATAAAAAGATTGTCTAAAATGATATCCATCCCCTGAATAGTATTCTGGTCTTATTATCCACTTTGTATCTACATAGGTTATATCAGTTGTTTCAAAATAATCTCTAAGTGCCACATCAAATTCTTTTGCCCTATGCATATTATGAAATCCACCTGTATTTATATCTTCAAGAATTTTTTCATCAGATGCTGGATTTAGAGAACAGATGTAAATATTTACATTGTTTAATTTTTCTCTTATTTTTTTTATTAAATCTTCATAGTCTTTTATTAATTCACTTGAATTATTTATATGCCCTACATTAAATCCATTAAATAAAACTATATTTTCTATGTCTTCATCTAAAAAATTATCTATACTATCTATTTGCTTTCTAACACTATAACCTTTTTTATATCCATAAAACTTTGGACTCAAATAATTATTATCTGCTATCAACTTAACACTTGAATCACCTATAAACTTAGTTTTTCCAAGTAATTTCTCTATCTCTTTTTTTGAGTTCCCTCTCATTATCTCAATATTTTTATTATTAAAATCATCTAGCAATGTTTTCATCTTTTTCTTAATTCCGTCATTTTTAGATTCATTAAATCTTTTAACTAATTTTTCTGTGCCAAGTATCTTTTTTACTTCAAAATATTCATCTATACTTATTTCATCATCTCTTTTTACTTCACTTATCAATATACTATTTGTCTCTTTTTCTTTGTTATATTCTACCATTTTCATACTTTCATACATCTTTTTTTCATCTATCAATTCTTTTCTATTATTATAAATAGAAAATCCTATTATAAAAAATATACAAAATAAGATTATCACAACAAGATTTTTTATTTTCATACTGCTCCTATATTATCTTTAATAAATATGCAATATACCTAACAAAAACTTTATAAAATGGTTTTTTCATGTGCACTCCATCTTTTCCATAATAGTCATCTTTTATTATCCATTTTGTATTTATATATGTAGCTCCTCTCTCTTGTCCTATAAAATAGTTTTCAAGTGCTTTGTCAAACTCTTCTCCCCTATATATATTATGAGGAAAATCTTTGTGTAAATCAGCTATCTTTACCTCTTCTTTTGCTGGTAAAAGTGAACATATATAAATTTTTATATTTTCATCAATTTCTTTTATCTTTTGAATAATTTTTTTATACTCCTCTACATACTCATCACCATTTTTATAATAAGCAATATTATATCCATTAAAAAACACAATTTTTTTTGGCTTTCTCTTTTTTATATGTATCTCTATATCTTTTATCTGATTTTCTATTTTACTAACCAAATAACCATAATACTTATATGATAACATATTGTAATATTCAAAATGTTTTACATTTGAGTCCCCAAAAAAATATACACCTTCTATATCATCTTTTACTTCTTGCTCTATATTATAATCATATACTACTTCGCCCCACTTTGCTTCTTCTACGAGATTTTTTATTTTTTCTACATATTCATTTGTATCATTATCTAATAATTCTTGTTTTATTGCTTTCCCAAAAACATATTCACTCTTTTCTACCCACTTATCAATTTCTTGTTTTTTTACTGCTATATCTCCTACATCTATATTTACATCATCATTACCAATAAAATTTATTTCATTTTGTATACTACTTAAATCTGCTACTTCCCCTACTTTTTTTATACTTCTTGTTATTTCTTTTTTCTTTTCTTTATTTTTTTCATCATCTTCATTTCTAAAAATCTTTTCTTCGATCACAAATTCTTTTTTTAAAAAATTTTTATCTTTTATAACACTCAACATTTTTTCTGCTTCTACTTTTTTGTTATTTCGTTCTATTTCTAGTTCCTTTTCTTTGTCAACTTTCTCTATGTTATCTATATTTGTCTCTAATATTTTTATATGATTTATTGTATTTGAATTTTCTTGATATCTCAAATATTTTTGTTTATTCTTAAAATAAAAGAGTATCTCAAATCCAAAAAAAAGTATAAAAAGACCAAATGCTATTAAATTTTTATCTATTCTTTTCTTCATTTTTAAAATCTAAAATACATAAATGGATCATTAAATCCTCTATACAATAAATAAATGTCTATTCCTAATAATATACAAAGTATAATTAAACGAATCACTAAAATATTTTTTATTTTCTTATAAATAATTTTTGGAATATTTAACACAGCAGCTACTCCTATAATTATTGGGAAGATATTAATTTCAACTATTTTATAAAAATTATTGTCTATTAAATTATTAGTCCTATAAAACATTGCAGATAAATAATTTTTCAAATCGATCATATTTTCATTTGAAAATATAACCATTGATACCGTTATCACAATTAATAAATAGATGTGGTTTATGATTTTTAATTTATTTAATATTTTCCCCAAAACTATTTCTTCTAAAATCATAAATATAGCAAAATAAATTCCATGAATTATATAATTATAATTTGCACCGTGCCACAAACCTATCAAAAACCAAGTTATAAAGAGAGCAATAACATTTATAATTACATTTGCAATTTTTTTATTTGAAATCTTTGTTACAAATTTTCTAAAGAGCACAAAAACTTTACTTCGTAGCAGTGGATAAAACAAATAGTCCTTAAACCATATCCCAAGGCTTATATGCCATCTCCTCCAATAATCAGAAACCGTTCTTGCAAAAAAAGGATTATTAAAATTTTCCATTATATCAAATCCTATTATCTTCCCAAGCCCAATTGCCATCAATGAATACCCAAAAAAATCAAAATATAATTGCATAAAATAAGAAATCCCACCTACCCAAGCCATAGCAGTAGATAAATTTTCTATGCCATAATTATTTATATCTATTGAAACTCCCGACAATTGATTTGCGACAAGCACTTTACTCGTAAGTCCTATTATAAAAATACTTATACCATCTATTATATATTCTTTTGATATCTTCTTTTTTGTGATTTGCTCTCTCACATCCTCATATCTAATTATTGGTCCTGCGATTAATTGAGGAAACATTATTATATATGTAGATAGATTTATAAAATTTTTTTCTGCTGTAATTTTCTCCCAATAAACATCTATGACATAAGATAAAATTTGAAAAGTATAAAAACTTATACCTATTGGAAGTAGTAAATTATGCTTTGTAAAAATTTCTCTTCCAAAATTTTTCAATATTTCTACAAAAAAATCAAAATATTTAAAATAAAATAAAAGCCCCAAATTTAAAAAAATTGTTATCAAAAAAATAAATTTTTTAATTATCTTTTTTTCTCTTACTCTCTCAATTAATATTGCAAATAGATAATTTAAAAAGAGTGATATGACAAGTATAACAACATAAAACTCACTATCCATACATCCAAAAGCATAAAAACATAGACTAAAAATAAATATACATAAGTTTTTATACTCATTGGATACTAAAAAATAACAAATCAAAAAAAACGGCAAAAAATAGAATAGAAAATAAAAACTACTAAATACCATATATTCTCATTAGAAATGATATATAAATTCGTCTTTATCTATAACTCTAAATTTGTATCCATTTTCATTGCACCACTTAATTACATTTTCTATTCCATACACTACATTTTCATAAGTATCATGACACAAAACTATTGAGGTTTTATTTCTCTTGATACCCTCTATCATATTATTTGTAATATAATCTATATCAGTTAATGCACCACCGCCATCACCTGCCGACACATTCCAATCAAAATATTCATAACCTTTACTTTTTACTTCCCTTTTTAATTTAGACAAAATATTTTCTTCTTCGCCTATTGCAAGTGTATTTTTGCTACCACCTGCAAATCTCATTATATCTGTTTTTTCGCCTGTAATATCTTGTATTTCTTTTTGCATTTTTTCTACATCATTCCAAAAACTTTCTCTATTTTTATATATTTCACTATACCTATGGCTATACGAATGGACACCTATTTTATGCCCTTCTTTATATATATTTTTTACTATCTCTTCTCTTCCCTCTGGGTTTGTGATAAAAAATGTTGCTTTCACATCATACCTTTTTAAAACATCTATTATTTGGGTAGTCCACTCCGTAGGTCCATCATCAAAAGTTAAATATACTGTCTTGTTTAAATTCAAAACTTCATCTTTTTTTTCGCTACTCGTTTCTGTTATAACCTCTACACTATTTTCTGTCTCATTAAAATTTTTCATATTTAATCTAACCATAGTGTAAATCAATGCAATAATACATAGTGCAAAAATAATTATAATTGTCTTTTTTTTCTTTTCTACATTTTGATTTTGTCTACCTGCCTTGTTGTTATTTTTATTTTTTTCTGCTTCATATTTATTTAATCCCTTTTCCATAAATCCTCCCTAAAATTTTCTTTTAATATTTTTTTTATTCCTTCTTTAAATTCTGTTTTTTTACACCAATCCAAATCCTTTTTTACTTCACTTGAGTCAGTTGATAAAAACAGGACTTGTTGTTCATTATATGGAATAACTCCATAATTTAATTTACCTTTTTCATTTACTACACTTTTTATATCTTCTACATAGTCCTTTAATACTCTATTATCTCCACTACCTATTACATATATTTTATTTTCATTTATTTTTTCAGCTATTTTTATAAATAAATCTGCTGCATCTTCACTATACAAATAATCCCAAACTTGTTCACATTTTGTCAAGTTAAATTCTTTTCCTTCTATCAAATTTTTTATTAGAGACATAACCAATGTTTTTTCTCCATCATATGGACCATATAAACTAAGTATTCTTACCCATATGTGTTTTATACCGAGTGTTTTTGCTACTTCTTTTGTCTTTTCACAAGCAATTAATTTTGCTCTACCATATTCAGTTATAGGATGCATCGTCATTTCTACTTTTAATTTTTCATTTTTTATACCATACTCTGCTTGTGAGCCAGCAAAAATTATTTTTTCGCAGCCAAATCTTTTTGCTAAATAAACTGCTTTGACAGAATTTTTTATATTCTCATCTTGCAAATTTTTATCATCTCTATCTCTTCCAAATGTCCCATTCCAAGCAAAATGATAAAACACATCATAAATTTCTTTTTTAGTATTGTCTATCTTGTCATAATCTTTCATATCATATTTAATAATTTTTACTTTTTCACTCTTTGGGACATTGTCAATTCTTTTGCTATTTATATTTAGAATAGCAAGAACTTCAATGTTTTTTTTGATTAAATTTTTAATTAATGAAACTCCCAGTGTCCCTGTCGCACCTGTCACTATTACTTTTTTCATATTATGTTTACCAATATTCCTACAAAAACTGAAATCAAAATAAAAATTATTCTCGATATTTGTTTTTTTGTTATTTTTTTATATAAGATTTGTATTAAAATAAGTATTAAAAAAATTATAATATTACTTTTTCTTATTTCTTTTATATTTAATAAATTCATATTTTTTACAAACAAATCAACTCCTGCAAAAAATATAATTCCAAATATGAGTGGACGAACAAAAGAGAAAACTTTTTTTGTTTTTTCATTATCTACAAATTTTTTTGAAAACATAGCAAAAGCCAAAATTATCAAAAATGCAGGTATCGCTATTCCAAGAACTGCAAGAACTGCTCCTAAAATTCCGCCTCTAACTAGTCCTACATAAGTTGGAATATTTATCATTATGGGGCCTGGTGTGCTCTCTGCTATTGCCAAGATATCCAAAAACAATTCTTCTGTAATCCATCCTGTATTTACTGCAACTTCTCTCATAAGTGGAATTGCAGAATATCCTCCACCAAATGAAAATATACCTACTTTTAAAAAATTTAAAAATACATCTAAATAAATCATAATTTTTTTAACATAAGAAAAATAAATGAAATAATAAATCCAGTTATAATAATATAAATTGTATTTATGTGAATCCCAAAAAACAAAATCAAAACTTCAAATAAAACTGTAATCAAAAAAATGCTAATTGGAAGTTTTTTGTTGTTACTGTTTTTTATTTCTACTTTTATCATATCGATTGCCACTTGAATTATAACTATTGATACTGCTATTCTTATTCCTAAAAATGCATTTTTTATTATTTCATATTTCATTGCACCTTTTATAAATAAAAAGAATATATATATCGTAACCATAGGAATAAAGACAACAGCAATAGTAGAAACTACTGCACCCATTATTCCAGCCTTTTTATACCCTATATATGTAGCCATATTAATGGCAATGGGTCCTGGTGTGCTCTCTGATATAGTTAGCATATCTGCAAATTCTTCTTCTTCAATCCAGTGTTTCTTTTCAACACATATTTCTTTTACGATAGAAATCATTGCATACCCACCACCAATTGTGAGTCCACCAACCTTTAAAAATTCTATAAAGAGTTCAAGAAGCATTAATTATTCTCTACATAAAAAAATGGATATGGTATTTCTGCTATATCTGCTTCGCTATCTTTGTTTATGATTCTCCTATCCACACATTTTATATTTTTTTCTTCATCAATAACTAAATCGTATTCTACTGAATATGCTTCCTCTCCACCCGTCCAAGGTCTCCTATAAGTAAATACCAATACAGTTTCTCCTGGCTTTTCGGCAGTAAAAGTATAAGTGGTTTTTCCCCCTGCTCCAACTAAACCTGGTGCAGAATTTCCCTCTTCCTCTTTTACATCTATGAGTAGTAATTTCCCTGCTGCATCATCTTCTCTTTGAGTATAATTCCAACTATATCCAGTAGATGGATTTCCCGTAAATCTCAAATAAAAATGTGTTCCTGTCCCTGAAAGGGGATCAAGACTTGCTCTTTTGTCTTTTGAATTTTTACAAGCAACAAAACTAAAAGTTATTGTAAAAATTGTCATAAGTATTACTAATCTTTTTAACATATACTAGTCTCCTTTATTAAATATTTGTGATTCTATTTGTAAACACAGTGCATGATAAATTGCCATGTGTTCTTCTTGTATTTTATATGTTTCATTTAGTGGAACAATAATTGATACATCCGACAAATTTTTAAGCAGACCACCATCTCTACCTGTTAGAGACACTATTCTCATACCTTTTGCCTTTGCCATTATGCAAGCATTTATTATATTTTCTGATTTACCAGATGTGCTTATAGCAAATAATAAATCATTTTCTACTGAAAGCCCTAAAATAGCATTTGCAAAAGCATATTTTTCATTTTTATCATTTGAAAAAGCTGTATTTAATTCTTTAAAAGCTGTTATATCAATAGTAGGAAGTCCTTGCTCAATAGTTTCTATAAACTCTTTATGTTTTTCTACCGAAATAATATTTGTATCCGTTTCTGCATATTTATTTATTACCTTTAATAATTTTGCATTAAGCGACAAATCAACCGTTCTCTTTTGTTTAAATCCCTTCATTAACTCAGCCATTATGTGCCCACTATCAGCACTTGAGCCTCCGTTTCCACAGACAAGAACTTTTCCACCATTTTTATATGTTTCAAGCATTATTAAAAATGCTTCCTCTATTTGCTTTTTTATTTTACTTAAAATTTTTCTCTCTTCACAAATGTTATTTATATAATCCACAATTTATTCTCCTATTATTAAATCTATTGCATCATTTATATTTTCAACTATAAAATCTGTATATTGATTTTTATTTTTAACCTCTTTTAAAAAATTTACTCCCTCTATTCCTTCTCCTGTCTTTACCAAAATACTTTTTATACCATATTTTTTTCCTGCTACTGTGTCATCAATTTTATCTCCTACCATAAAAGATTTTTCTTTATCTATTTCAAAATTTTCTATTTTCTCTTTTTTTATATTTCTATCCTCTTTATAAACCAAATCTTTTTTAATCAATTCATCATCTACGACTTGAATTAAACCGTTTTTTAAATCTCTCTCTGCTTGTAAAAACATCCCTATTTTTGGCTTTCTGCAATCACAATCGCATATCAACTCTTTTATGATTTTATCTTTATCAAAAAATTTTCCATTTTTTTCAAGCCCACAATCATGATGTATGCAATAATAAAAGCCATCTATTTCAAAGTCCAAAAGTTCATTTAGTCTCTTATTAAACTTTTGAACTTGTGATTCTCTTATTTTTCCTTTTGCTACTCCTGCTTGGTTTGATATTACAATTATTTTATAACCTCTTTTCTTTATTTTTTTTATGCTCTCTTTTGCTCCACTTATTGGTTCTATTTCTTCTATCAATTTTTCATAATCCATATAATTATATGTTCCAAACTTTCCCTTGTCATCACAAATCGTTCCATCTCTATCAAGAAATAATACTTTTTGTTTGATTTCTTGATTCATCTAATATCCTCCTTTGCTCTATTTAAACTTTCTTCTGTCCCTATATCTAAAAATTTCGAATCTCCTACTATACCTGAAATTTTTTTCCTTTCCTCTATCCATTTTGGTATTATATCATATTCAAGCGATAATTTTCTAAGTTCTATCTCTCTTATTATATTTTTTTTCATTAAATATATACCTGCATTAATGTAAGTCCTGGCTGTTTTTTTTGTGCCTTCTTTTTTAATATTTTTTTCTATGAAACTCTTTAACAATCCACCATACTCATTTTCATCATCTAACAAAACTTCCCCATATCTATTTTTGTTATCTTCATCCTTTAAAAGTATACTCATATCAGCATTATAATAACTCATATTTTTATTTAATAATTTAATATCCACATTAAACATAGTATCACCATTTGCTACAAAAACCTTTTCATCATCTATATACTCATATGCATTTCTTATTGCACCCCCTGTTCCAAGTGGCTCTGTCTCTTTTGAGTATTTAATTTTTATTCCATATCTCTCGCCATTTCCAAAAAAATCAATTATCTCATCATCTCTATATCCTGTTGCAAATATAAAATCTTTTATTCCCAATGTTTTATAGTATTCTACTAATCTAAGTAAAAATGGTTTTCCGCTAATTCTTACCATCACTTTTTGTTTTTCACCGATGACTTTTCTAAGTCTCATCCCGAGTCCACCACAAAGCAATATCATCTGCATACTTAGCCTCTTCCAAAATCTGATTTAATTATATCCCATGCAGCATCCATAGTAAAATGTTTATTTATTTCCTTTCTTGCAAAAAATGATAACTTTTCAAGTTCTTCAAAATTATCATAAAGCTTAACTATTTCGTATGCAAATTCTTGTGCATGGTCTTTTATTTTCATAAATTTTTCTGCATTTTTTATTCCCTCTGCTCCACAACTTGTAGTGATTATGGCTGAGCCCTTACTCATTGCTTCTACTATCTTGCCTTTTATTCCTGCACCATATCTAAGTGGTGCTATCACTATTCTCGCACTTTTGTATAATTCATTTAACTGTTCATCCGAAACATATCCATAAAAATTATAATTTTCTTTACTACATATTTCTTTTACTTCTTCTGTTGCATTTGACCCCACTACGGTTAATTTTATCATTGAGTTTCTTGCATTAATTCTTGGTAAAATGGACTCATCAAACCACTTCAATGCATCAACATTAGGTTTATGTGAAAATCCACCTACAAATAGAATATCTTTTGTATTGTTAAAATCTCTTTTTCCCATTGAAACTTCATTATACATATATGCATTTATTTCTTTTACAGTTAATTTTTCATCAACACTTCTTATTTCCTCTATTTCTGTAATAGATGGATAATATGATACATCAGCTCTATACATCAATGCATATTCTAAATTTCTATAATACTTTGACTCATTTAGGATACTACTATCTTTATTCAAATCATACTCTCTCATTAGTCGCATATAGTGAAGGTCATGTCCATAAAAAATAATTTTACTCTCCATATACTCTTTTATAAAATCTATATACTTTATTGCTATATGTGGTCTACTCAAAAAAACATACTCTATATTTTTTCTGTTTTGTTTTAGAAAATCCCATATATCTGTCTGCAATTCATTTCCATATAAAACTTCTACTCCCATCTGCTGCAATACTTCTCCATATGGTGATTGAAGTAAAAAATTATCTCCTAAAAATTTCACTATAAAGCCTTTCATCAAAAACATTCTTATATAAGAAAAAATAGTTTTACTCCCTGCATCTTTATCCCAAGTTGGCACATAATGGTCTATAAATAAAATCGTCTTTTTTTGAAAATTCCTCTCTCTCGCCTTAAAGAAATTTGGATTGTTTCCTGCAGGGTATTGATTGATTAGGACACTGTCCCATTTTTCTTTTAATTTTTTTACATTTTCTACTTGATATGATTTTAAACTTGTCTTGTCATTTACATCAAGTCCATTTGATATCCCCTCATAGTGGATTACTTCGCTCATTGGCTGATACATAACTTTCATACCAAATTCTCTAACACTAAATGCCAAATCACTATCTTCACAGTATGCAGGGGCAAATCTTTCATCAAATCCACCTATTTCATCCCACAAACTTTTTCGTATCATTATTGCAGCACCTGATATATAATCAACTTCTTTTATATAATTAAATTTATAATCAGTAGGATTTTGCCCCCTACCATAATTTGCACCTGTTCCATCGCTCCAAATAATTCCACCTGCCTCTTGCAATATACCATTTGGATATATTAATTTGCTACCTACCATTCCTATTGTTATATCTCTTTCTATCAATTCATACAAACTATATATTGCATTTTCTTTTAATTCTGTATCGTTATTTAGGAAAAATATATATTTCCCTCTTGCAAGTTTTGCTGCCTTGTTACAATTTTTTAAAAATCCCAAATTTTCACTATTTCTACTAACTATAATATTACTAACATATTTTTTTATATTTTTGGTAGTGTCAGTTGAATTATCATCTGCAAGGATTACTTCATAGGGAGTTTTATTATTGTCAACTGTTGTCATTATTGAATAGAGACATTTATAAGTATATCTAATATTATTAAAAGTTGGTATAACTATTGACACAACAACACTATCATTTTTAGGAAAATCTACTTTTCCACAATCAAAATATGCATCACCTATAAAAAAGTCTCCCTTTATTCTATTTCTTCCCTTGCTAGTAAAAAATACTTTCATCATTTTTAGTGGGTGTCTAAAAGTTCTATATATATATTTAAATATTTTCCTTCTAATGGTTTCTTCTGGCAATATTTTCTTTGCTGCATTTTTTATTTTTCTCAAAATTTTATAAATTACTGCTTCTCTCTTGTGAAAAAAATCAACTTGCTTTGAAAGTTCTGTGTTTTCTATTTTTAAATTTTTTATAATGCTCTCAAGATTGTTAACATGAATATTTGTAAGTCTAATAGTTTCATTTTGCCTAAATGTTAAATGGTCAAGTGCATTATCTCCTCCAACAATTCTATCAACCTTATCCTTCATCCTTTCATATTGATTTTTTATGTAATAATAGCTTGATACATTCATTTTGTTTTCGTGATATTTCAAACTATCAGTTATATTTATATTACCATGCACTTCCTTTTGAAAAAAGTTTTCTGCTTCTTCGTATCTCTCTACATCTTCTCTACTAATCAAAAAAACACTTAGCATATTATTAAATGATGTAAATTTTAGATACTGATTATATGCCTTATAAAAATATTTAAGTATTCTATATTGCAAAAAACTTACTTCGATAGTATCTTCTCTAATCCACTCTCCATCTATTACATATATTTCATTATTTTTGATTATAGCATTTGAAAAAAGTGCATCTATATTATATCTATCTATTAGTCCTGAGTTTTTGCCTATCAGGATATCCATATATTTTTTTATAATCTTTACATCATCTTCACCATTTTTTATTTTCTCTATTATGTATTTTGATAACAACTCACCCTCTATGTATTCATAACTTACATATGCTCTCTTTTCTCCACCGTTTTCTATAAATCCTTTCTCAAAAGGTTTTAGCATTTTTATATTTTTATTATCTATCAAATCTACTTTATCATTCAAATTTTTTACATGTTCATTTGCATCGTTTGTTGTTGCTGTCTTTTTTACAATTCTTTTTTTATTTACTTCTTCGATACTTGTTGATAGTGCATATTTTTTTAATCTATCAATATTATATTTTATATATATTAAATCTGTGTTTATTTTAGAGTTTTTACTAAATATAATTAAATATGAAGCCGTATATTCTATAAACTTGTTTATCGCAATTAAATTTCTCACTTTTTGGTCTTCATCATCAAGAGTTGGCAAATATTTTTCACTGTATATTCTTATAGGAAAATTTTTTTCAGGCATCGGGAAAAATATTTTCATATTTGAATTTTTATATATAGACTTTAAATATTTTTCTGCTTCTTTTATATCATCATAAGAAAAATAGGCAAGATTTTCATCTATCTTTTCACCCATTATCAAATCTATACTTAAATTATTATCAAATGCAAAAATGACTTCGCCATCATCAGTCCACTGATTCACTATTTTTTCCAAAAATAATGACAATTTATTTTCTTCACAACTTTCAAAAATTTTTTTTGTAAGAGTTGGAATTATCAAAAAATCATATTTTACTACTGTCTCTTTTAAATTCTCATCATAGTTTTCGACCTTGCTACCGTCTACATATCTATTATAAAAATTAACATTTTTTTCTATTTCGGCATATTTTATATTTTCTCTATACTCTCTACTCTCAAACATTACATCCAATTGTTTTACTCTTTTTGCTATGGGATTTATCAAATTTTCATCGCAATCACCCAATATCAAAATTGTAGTATCTTTTTCTAATGATGTTTTTTTATTATAGAAATGATACCACTCTACCATGTTTATACTATATTTATGTTTTAATATGTTTATCTCTTGATTCATATTATTTATATTTTTTAATTTTTACTTTACTCTCCATATCATAGATGCCAACAGTATTTTTATTTGCCATTACTACTATACTTAAAATATCATACATCCTATGCCTAACTATAAAATTGTTTTCTTCAAAAGATGTGCAAGATATTGATAATAAATATTCTCCACCTTGCAAATTCATTTTTTGAGTAAAACTTACTTCATATATATCTCCTGCATCCCCTATTCCTGTATCTACCATTTCATACATCGTATTTGTTCCTGTCAAATCATTTCCTGTTTTATCTTTTATAGTGTATGTAAAAATTGGATTTTTAACTTTTTTATTTATTTTTATTTTCTCTCTTATCGTAAACATTTCACCTTTTACTAATACCGAACTCAAATTTTCTTTTTCATCAAACACACCAAAGTCAATAATCTCAACTGTGTTATCTCCATATATATTACTTTTTTCATTTATAACCATTTCACTCTTCCAAGTCTTTTTTGTATTTTTTGTATCAAGATTTCCTGTTTTATTTACACTCATTGCATTGTTTTCAAAATTATCTATTTCTTTATCTTCTACAAAATGACCTGCCAATATTTTTTTATACAAATCTATCATATCATGAGGATTTCCCTCTGCTATTTTTTTTCCACTATTTAAAACAATAGCCTTGTCACAAAATCTCATAACTGCTCCTAAGTCATGTGTGACTAAAAGGATAGTCGTTCCTTTCTTTTTTAATTCCTCCATTCTCTTATAACATTTTGCTTGAAAAAATATATCTCCTACTGATAAAGCCTCATCCACTATCAAAATATCTGGTTCTACTGCAATGGATAGTGAAAAGGCAAGCCTTACAAACATTCCACTCGAGTATAGTTTCACAGGTCTATATATAAAATCACCAATATCTGCAAATTCTATTATAGAATTAATTTTTTCATCCATTTCTTGCTTTGAGTAACCCATCATTAATCCATTTAAATATATATTTTCTATCCCTGTATATTCAACATTAAACCCTGCTCCCAACTCAAGAAGTGCTGCTATTTTTCCATTAATTGCTACTTCTCCACTTGTTTTACTCAATACTCCTGTTATTATTTTTAATATAGTTGATTTTCCAGAACCATTTATTCCAATTATCCCTACTGCTTCACCTTTTTTTATATTAAAAGAAACTTCTTTTAATGCATAAAAAATAGTATGATAAGACTTTCGTGGGATTCTCACCAATTCTTTTAAAATATCTATAGGCTTATTGTATAGCTTATAAACCTTTGATACATTATTAACTCTTATTGCTTCTTCCATAGGATACCAAATTTACATTATAATACATATTTTTTGCCTTTACAAATCACTATTCTTTTTGAGCCACACATTCAAATCAACATTTCCTTCTATTCCATCGACTATTCCTGATGATGTAAATTGCCAATAAGTAAAATGATATGGTGTCTGTGGAAATTTTTCATAATCAGCATACCATATCTCATAATCATTTAATTTTGACATATCAAAATAATAATCTTCCCACACAAGATTTGAATATATTGCTGTCTTATATCCCCTTGCTCTCACATAATCACAAAAAGCTATAGCATTTTTTGTAAACTGCTCACCTCTCACATCATCTGTCCTTGAAACTTCTGTCTTTATTGTCTCGGGATCAAAAACAAGTGGTAAGTCAAGTTCTATATCGCTAAGTAAATCAATACTAAATTTTGCTTCTTCCAATGCTTCATTAGCATTTGTTGCCTGAGAAAACACATAGGCTCCTATTTTTAATCCTGCACTTTTTGCATTTTTCATATTTTCCAAAGCCTTTTCATCTACATTTAGAGAACCTCTATATCCATAACCTCTATACATAATTCTAATAAAAGCAAATTCAAAACCTGCATTTTTTACTTTCTGCCAGTCAATATCTCTGTTGTGATGCGACACATCTACACCATAAGACATTTCATATCCCTTTGGGGCAAATCCATCATACACACTACCTTTCCACTCATATTCATTTTTATTAACATTTGAATCAACCAAGAGCCCTCTTATATTTCCACTGACATCTCTATATTGCATTTCCCCTTCATTTATAGTCTCTGCTTGATAACTATAATATTTTACACTATGCCTTCCATTAGTATAAGATTTACTCTCTACAACATTATATTCTTGATATTTTTCTGTGCTTATATCAAATTTTGCTTTTTTTATATTATTTGTTTCATTCTCTTCTTCATTTTTTAATTGTTCTTCACTATTTATCTTTTTAGCATTTCTTTCATAACTTCTCTTTTTTTCTGCCATTATCCCAAAAAGTAAAATGAGTAAAAATAATATCATTAATTGTATTTTTATTTTTTTCATATTTTTCTTAAATAATATAGGTCTTTATTTATAAATATATATCTATATTATATTTCCTTTCTTATTATTTTTTTGATACTATCTAAAAAATCTTATTCTTAAATTTAATAAATAAAAATAGATTCCATAGGAAAACTTATCTAAAAACTAGGATTTTATAAACTATTTTATATTTTACCAAAAATATTTGACTTTTACAAATTTATATTATGTATAACCTAAAATTTTTATTTTTTATGCTTATTGACATTATCATATTTATTTTTTATACTCTTTATAGTCTTTATAGATAGAGGTGCGATGAGGACTGAATATCTTATTAAAAGTGGCAACTTAGATATTTGAGCCGATTCGCCGAATGTATATTATAGGCATATTTTATACATGGTATATGAGAGAATATCTTTTATACTGTCACGATATCGTGGAGAGCTATCATAATTATAAAATTTTATGTTTTTCTATATTTTTTTATCAATTATGGTTGCTCATAATTGATTTTTTTTAGGAGGAAAAAATTTATGTATGGAACTTTTTGGGCACTTGTCCCAGCACTTATTGCTATTCTTTTAGCACTTATTACAAAAGAGGTTTATTCATCTCTATTTATAGGAATTGTTATAGGTGCCTTGTTTTACTCTAATTTTAGCATTGCAGGAACTGTGACACATGTGATCGATGATGGGCTTTTATCTGTTTTAACAGATAAATACAATGTTGGTATTTTATTATTTCTCGTTATGCTTGGTATCCTTGTTACTTTAATAAATAAAAGTGGTGGTTCTAAAGCATTTGGAAATTGGGCAAGTAAAAATATCAAATCAAAAACTGGTGCAATGCTTGCAACAATTTTACTCGGTATTTTAATTTTTATTGATGACTATTTTAACTGTCTAACTGTTGGTTCAGTTATGAGACCACTAACTGACAAACATAAAATTTCAAGAGTAAAACTTGCTTATCTAATAGATGCTACTGCTGCACCTGTCTGCATAATAGCACCTATATCAAGTTGGGCTGCTGCTGTATCAAGTTATATAAAAACAGATAATGGTTTAGCACTATTTATAAATGCTATTCCTTATAATTATTATGCAATCTTTACTTTAACTATGCTTGTTATTATTTCATTTTTTAATTTTGATTTTAAATCTATGAAAAAATTTGAAGAAAAAGCAGAAAAAGGTGATTTAAGTATTGTCAATACTTTATCTGTTAGTGAACAATCTTCGACAGATGGAAATGTTTATGATCTGATTATTCCAATAATTGTTTTAATTGTTTTTTGTGTTTTTGGAATGATTTATTCAGGAGGATTTTTTAATCCCGAAGAACCTAAATCACTTGTGACTGCTTTTGCAGATAGTGATGCATCAGTTGGTTTAGTAATTGGTTCTATGTTTTCACTAATTATAACTATTATTTATTATTTATGTAGAAAAGTTATTTCTTTCAAATCTTGTATGGACTCACTCGTTGAGGGAATTAAAAATATGTCTGCTGCTATTCTCATATTAACTTTTGCTTGGACACTAAAAAGTATGACTGACTCTCTCGGTGTTAGTGTTTTTGTAGAAACTATCATTGGTTCAAATATAGAAAAATTCTCTATATTTATTCCATCTGTTGTATTTTTAATCGGTGCTTTTATTTCATTTTCAACAGGCACTAGCTGGGGAACTTTTGGCATTTTACTTCCAATCGTTTATTCTATTTTTTCAGGAGTAGATGAGACTTTACTTATTATGTCAATTTCTGCTTGTATGGCAGGTTCAGTTTTTGGAGATCACTGTTCACCAATTTCTGATACGACTATAATGTCAAGTGCTGGAGCACAATGCGAACATATACAACATGTAAATACACAACTTCCTTATGCTATATATGTTGCTATCATCTCTTTACTTTCATATATAGTTGCATCTCTTACAAAGAGTGTTATTATTCCACTAATTTTTGGTTTTGTAGTTTTATTTGTATCTCTCTATTTACTAAAAAAATATGAAGAATAATATAAAAATTTTTATAAACTATTATCTACCCTTGCTAAATCATTGACATTTTAATTACTTTGTGTTAATTTATGTTAAAGGGGGTGCTTATGGATTTGCAAGAATCAAAAGAAGATTACCTCGAAGCGATACTTGTAATAACAGAAAACCAACACTATGTTCGTTCTGTTGATATAGCAAAATTTTTACATGTATCAAAACCAAGTGTAACTTATGCCACAAAACAACTTAAAGATTTAGGTTTTATTGATATGGATCCAAATGGCATGATTAGGTTAACTGAAACTGGCAAAAAAACTGCACAAAAAGTATGGGATAAGCACCAAATTCTCGGAAAGTTTTTTATGTTTTTGGGAGTAAATAAAGAGCAAGCCTTGATAGATGCCTGCAAAGTAGAACACGATTTATCTGATAAAACTTTTAAGGCGATAAAAAATTTTATGAAAACAAACAAATTGATTATATAGTTCATTAAAATTTTATAGTAATCTAAAAAAACCACATCTTTACAATATTAGAGATGTGGTTTTTATTTTTTATTATTTCTTTAGTATATTAAGTAGCCCATCCACTTATAGAATTTTCATCATTTACTGATGTTTCTCCTCTTTTGATTTTACTATTAGTCATATGACCTTTTTTATCTATAGAAAAATAACCTGTGTGAGTATTTTGTGCTTTTCCTATATTTTTAAAATACATTATATATCTATAATATAATAAATTGGGTTCACCCATAAAATTTATTTAATTCAAACATTGTTTTTATATATGTAAAAGTTTTGCCTACACCAGTTTCCATTTCTATTGTTATATTATAACATTTTTCACCATCTCAATATAAAAATATGTTCTCATAAAAATTGTTCAAAAAAGGGTTGTCAATCCAATAATTATAACATTAAAGCAATAATAAAACTCACCAATTTAGTGAGTATAATATTCTTTAATATATGAAGAAGTTTACCAAACTACAACATTATTAATTATCATCATTTGCTCTTCATTAGTTTTTCTTAAATATATTCTTGTAGTTTCTATACTATCATGCCCCATCAAATCAGCGAGTAATGATATATCATTATATTTATTTATGAAATTTTTAGCAAATAAATGTCTAAATGAATGTGGATATACTACCTTTTCATCAATGCCATATATTTTTGCTATCTTCTTTAGTCCTTGTGCAATTCCTCTACCTGTAAACAATTTATTATTCCTATTCAAAAATACATAATTTGTGATTTTATTTATACTTTTACAATAATTTATATATTCATTTTGCAGTGCTTCTGGTATATATATTCTTCTAATTTTACCTGATTTTGTATAAATATCAAAATATCCAATCTCTATATGTTCATATTTAAGTTTTAATA
The DNA here is from genome assembly GCA_946403075.1 of uncultured Lachnospiraceae bacterium. Classification (GTDB taxonomy): domain Bacteria; phylum Bacillota; class Clostridia; order Lachnospirales; family Lachnospiraceae; genus UBA3633. The sequence goes on from CAMIYN010000024.1 coordinate 33,562, forward strand.
TTTCGCTAATTCTCGCTCCTGTTGCTGCTAAAAATCTAATAATAAAATACCATTTATAATTCTTATCTTTATAAAGCATCTTTTTCAAAAATTCATAATCAGCATTGGATATAACATTTTCAAGATATGTTTTTTGCTGTATTCTAACTTGAGAAACTTTATATTTACTTTTTCCTATAAAATCTAAATAATTATTTATCGCCTGTATCCGTAAATTAACAGTTTTGGGCTTATAATGTTCTATCAAATAGTTTTTAAATAATAAAACATTATTCTTAGACCAAATGTAATACCTGCTTTCAAATAATCTAATTGCATATTCATATGAATTAATAGTGTTTTTTGAAAATTCATTTCCCTTCAAATATTTTAAAAATCCATTTCTCATAACTTTACCTCCATAGTTTTTATTTAATTTTACTATGTTCGCATAATTGTTATTATGAGAATGTAAATGGGAAAGTAAAATGTATACAAGATGAAATACCATTTGAGATACCTGAGAGTTGGTGTTGGGTGAGATTAAATACAATTTATACAACTATAAATGGTTATGCTTTTAAAAAAACTGATTTTTTAAATAAAGGCAAAATACCTATAATAAAAATTGCTAATATAACTATGGATGGTATTGATTTTAATAACTGCAAATATTCAAATGACGAAAATTTATCGCAGTATAAAGCACTTTATGGTGATATAATTATCGCATTATCTGGTGCTACTACTGGCAAAATGTCTATTTATGACTTAAACACTAAAGCATATATAAATCAAAGAACAATGATTTTAAGACCAAACAATAGATTATTTAATTTACATTTATTATTTTATTTTGTTCGTTCAAAAACAAGAGAAATATTACAAAATGCATATGGTGGAGCTCAACCAAATATCAGTTCGCAAGAAATTGAAAATATGCTAATTCCATTTCCAACACTTAATCAACAAGAGAAATTATATGAAAAATTAATTAGTATTAATAATAATTTTTCTGATTTACAAAAAATATTAAATTCAAACAATTTATTAAAAAATGCAATTAAAAATAAAATATTGAATACCATTTTCAGTACTAATAGTTCCTATAA